>JBMSPZ010000082.1:0-6371 GCA_049423025.1 Rickettsiales bacterium | reverse complement strand
ATGCTTCAGCCTATTATTGTTGTAGCTTTAGTGTTGTTAATTTTACTTAGTTTCTCCTCGATTTTAATTGCTCTACAATTTTATGTTTGCGAATTATTTCAACGCAAATTTTTTGCTAAAATGAGCTATGAAATTACCAATCGCATCATTAATTCAAGGCATGAAAATTTTGAAGAATCAAATCGATCAGAATTTATCAATAGGTTTTTTGATGTAATTACGGTACAAAAAACCATTCCAAAAATTTTTATTAAAACCTTTACCCTTCTTTTGCAATCGTTTGCTGGCTTGATTTTGGTGGCATTTTACCATCCCCTACTTCTCATATTTTCCATTTTAATAATTATTGCCGTAATCATGATTTGGAAACGATTTTCACAAAAAGGTTTTATCACCAAATTTTATTTTAGTCGACGCAAATATGATATGGCGGGCTGGCTTCAAGATTTAGCTTCTAACACTAATTTATTTCGCTCTGAAATTGGTCACGAATATGCCTTTTACAAAAGCAATTTTTTATGCGAACAATATTTGAAAGAACGCAAAAATCATTTTACCCAACATTTTTATCAAGTAATTTTAATGTTAGCACTATATACCATTGCTACCGTAGCTTTACTTATAATTGGAGGTTATTTGGTAATTAATGGGCAATTATCAATTGGACAATTAGTAGCAGCCGAGCTTGTTTTATCAACCTCTCTTTACGGCATTTCGCAACTTGGTCGTGATTTTGAAAATATTTATGATATCGCCAGCTCTTGCGAAAAACTCTCACAATTCCACAATATTTCTCAAGAGGAATCAGGAAATACTAAGCTTAGCGATGACATAATTGATATAAAATTTAAGAAAGTTGTCGATAATTATTTTGATCGCGATTTCAATTTTGACCTAAATTTAAAACACGGAAAAAATTATATTATTTCCACCACAAACTTATCGATGCAAAAGGTTATGATTGAGCTAATTTATGGATTACGCAAGCCAATTCGTGGCACTTTGCAATTTAATGATTTTGACATTGAAAATTTAAACCTGCCAGCTTTACGCTCAAATATCGCCATTATCGATAATTCACTTTTTATCGAAGGAACAATCAGCGAATATTTAACATTCAATAACAAAAATGCCAATAAAAAATTAATCAACGAAACTTTGCAAATCACCGAATTTGGCGAGGTTTTAGCTAGATTTAAAGACGGCATTAATTTACGAATTATTCCTTCTGGTTACCCACTTTCAGAATCAGAAAAGGTTTTACTTAAAGTATCGCGAGCCTTAATTCAACAGCCTAAAATTATTATTATCACCGAAGTTTTAGATATGCTGGGTTTAAAATCTAGAAAAAAGATTTTGAAATATTTAACAAAAAATCACGATTCTTTAGTTATTTATTTTTCTAATCGCCGTGATGAAATGCAAGATTTTGACGAATATTTATTCATTGATAACAATAAAACTCATCATTTCAGCGAAATTGATGAACTTGACAAATTTGAACAAAAAAATGGATAGAAAAACTTTTACAACATTATCGCAAATAAAGATACCGCAACCAATCAAAACTCTGCAAAGAATTATGTTGATTGGTTTAATTATAATTATTTTAATTTTAAGTTTAACTCCGTGGCGTCAAACTGCCAGAGGGTTTGGCTATGTTATTTCGCTTGACCCAAATAATCGCGCTCAAAATATTCATGCCACTGTCAATGGACGAATTAAAGAATGGTTCGTGCGAGACGGTTCCAGAGTAAAAGCTGGCGACAAATTGGTGGAAATTATTGACAATGACCCACTTATCATTGAAAGATTGCAAGCCGAAAAAAGTGCCAAAGAACGCAAATTTCAAGTCGCCAAAATCGCTTCGGATACATCAAAACTCAATTTCGAAAGGCAATTTGATTTATTTAAAAGAGGCTTATCGTCGAAAAAAAATGTTGAAGATGCCAAAATTGAATATAAAAAATTGCTGGCTCAAACCGAAAGCGCTTCCGCCGAAGTAGCCGAGTCATCGATAAAATTATCTAGACAAGAAAGCCAACTAATTCTAGCTCCTCGCGATGGAATTATTTTAAAAGTTTTAGCATCGGATAATTCCACTGCCATTAAAATGGGTGAAAAAATCGCAAGCTTTGCTCCGATTTTAAGAGACCCTGCCATTGAATTATATGTTAGTGGCAACGACATTCCATTAATTTATCCAGGAAGAAAAATTCGTGTTCAATTTGAAGGTTGGCCAGCAATCCAATTTAGCGGGTGGCCCGAAGTGGCAGTTGGAACCTTTGGCGCCATTGTGTCTTCGGTTGATTCCGCAGTTTCAGAAAATGGTAAATTTCGTATCATTGCCATAAAAGACCCAGCGGAAGACTGGCCAGATTCTAGATTTTTAAATCACGGCGCCAAAGTTTATGGCTGGGTACTTTTAAATCGAGTTAAACTAGGCTATGAGCTGTGGCGTCAACTCAATGGCTTTCCACCTGATTTTGATAAAAATTCCAAATTACTGAATCATGAAAACAAAGTTAATTAAATTTTTTTTCATAAATTTTTTAGTTTTTTTTTCTAATAATTTTGCAATTGCCAAAACTACCGAAAATTCGAATTCCCCAAAAAAATTAATACTTGACGAAGTCACTAAATCAGCCATAACCAATTATCCAGAAATTTTAAAATTTTACGAAAAAATAGAAACCAATAAAGGTAAAATTTTACAAAATAAAGGTTTCTTTGATATTAAATTAAAGGCTCAATATCAAGATAAAACTCGAGGTTTTTATGATGGCAAAATTTCTGATTATTCTTTTGAAAAACAAAATGGTATTTTGGGTTCAAAGATTTATGGCGGATATCGAAAATCATTTGATGATTTTGCTTCCTATGATGGCAATTACAACACAAATAGCAATGGTGAATATCGGCTTGGCGGTTCGATTTCTTTACTTAGAAATCGAGAAATCGACGAATTTAGGCTCGACTTATTCAACTCTAATCTCAGTTTAAAAGAAGCTGAATCGCAATTGGAAAAATTAAAACTCGATATCAAGCGAGATGCCATTAAATCCTATTATAATTGGCTTACTGCTGGTCATATCTTCAAAACCTATCATGATTTATACGAACTCGCCAAACATCGTCAGGAACAGCTTAAAATTCGCCATCAAAAAGGTGATATTGCTAAAATAATTTTGGTGGAAAATGAGCGCAATATTTTACAAAGAAACAGCTTGATGCTGGAGGCAAAAAATAATTTTGAAAATTCAGCGATTGCCTTGTCAATATATTATCGCCAAACGGATGGCACTCCACTTTCGCCAAAAAATGAG
Source organism: Rickettsiales bacterium (assembly GCA_049423025.1). GTDB lineage: Bacteria > Pseudomonadota > Alphaproteobacteria > Rickettsiales > UBA1997 > CAILUF01. The sequence goes on along the minus strand of JBMSPZ010000082.1, from coordinate 3,045 downwards.
GAATTGCCAGAAATAAATTTTATCAACCAAGAATTTTCTAATTTAAACATCAGTAAGGACATCGAATTTGCATTGCAAAATCGTCCAGAAATGAAAATTATTAATATTCAAAAAAACATTGAACAAAATAATTTATTGCAGGCAAAAAATTTATATTTACCAAAGTTAGATTTAAGTTTTGAAGCTTCAAAAGATTTGGGCAAAGGTCCAATTTCAAGGTCGCAAGGCAATAACCAAATCCGCCTAGATTTTGAATTGCCGATTCAACAAAATATAGCTAAAGGTAAAATTTTACAAAGCACTGCCATGTTAAATTTACTTAAAATTGAAGAGCAATTTTTAACTGATAAAATTCGCAACGAAATTCAGCAAATTAGCAATTCAATCTTCACAACCACCACTATTTTTAATAATTATTTGAATGAATACAAATTGTCTCACATCCTTGAAATGGCAGAACGCGAACGCTTTAGACAGGGCAATAGCGAATTTTTCTTAATTAATCTTCGCGAACAAGAAGTGGCTTCGGCTCGGATTAATAAACTCATCGCCTTTTTAAAATATCAATCATTTTATGCTGACTATAATGTAGCAATCTTCCGCCAGTAAAATATATTTAAAGCAAAATCAATTATATCACCTTAGAAGAAATTTCATAAAAAAATTATTTTGACTTATCTTCCAATAATTTTTGTCTCAATTGTATTCCATCACCTTCAGGAATCAGTTCTTCTCCTGGTCTTTTATTACCCAGCATTCCCTCGCTACCTGATACAGGTCTTAGAGGTTCTCTTTCCATAGGAGGAGATGGAAAAAGCGCTTCTTTGACACTTAATTTTTTTAGGTGCCCTTCATCTATATCTACTGCCCCTTTAGTTTGCTCATATTTTCCAGGCATCCAATCTCCTGTTAAAACATCTCTGATTTCTTTATGTTCTCGTAAAGAATGTCCAACATCCAAAATAAATTTTCTTTGTTTATTAACTAAAGTTTCAATATAAGACTTATTAAATTTTTTTAAAAAACCCCCTTTTTCGCAATATTCATTCAAAGATTTTAATGAAATATCAAATGCATCATTTATTTTTTTTTCAAAATCGGGGAATATTTTTTCTAAACCCCCCTTTAAATTATCAATAGTTCCAATCCTATTGTCACCCTTAAAAAATTCAAAAATATGAAAATCTGGAATTGCATTTTCGATTCTTTGATCGTTTTTAGGGTCAAATGATTTTAGGAGAAGATTAGCAATTAAATTGGCAACTTTATTTGGATTCTCAAAATCATCACAATATCTAGAAGCTTTTAATTTAGAAAAAAATGTATAATATGATTTGTTAGGCAATAAATCTACAACCATCGGTTTAATATTATATGTCGGCTCACTTTGTCTATTAAAAAAAACTCTAACCCCGAAATTATCTGGTTTTTTAAAAACATCATCTGTGCCTAATATTAAGCTTAGAATTTCAATTGCAATTAAATCTTCTTTAGATTCCGTTATTTGACCTGCAGTTGAAATTCTAGAAAAAACTCCTCTGAATTCCTCTGTAATTTGTCCCAAATCTTCAGGAGTAATCGATTTTAAGCGCTTCCAATCACTAAATCTAGAATGGGTTCCATCTTCCATGCATCTTCCAATATTAAAACTATTGAATCTTTATAAATTGCGGCTAATGTTTTTGGTCCATATCCAAAATTATGATAGATTGAATAATAAGCAATTTCATCAAATCTATGTTCATCTGAAATTTCATCGCAATCTAAACCAAGTTTAATATGATATTTTTTTACATCTTCGCCACCCGTTAACTTAAAATCCATAGTAATATGACCCCCGCTTCCATTAATAGAACCACTATCAATAAGTGTTTTTAATGAACCTGAAACATGTTCAAGACCAAGTTGCTCTTTAATTTCATCCAAAATTTTTTTTAAACTTTCTGGGTTATCAAATAAATCCACTGCATGTTTGTGGGATTTAGCTACTCCTCCTGCCATTACAGATCCGGATAAACCATTTAAATCAATTGGATGTGGTTTGCGCATAAATCAAAAAGTTTGTATTAAGATAGATTAGTTTTAACTATATTTTAATATTTTAGATTTAAGTTTTAAATTTTTATCTGCAATTTTTAGGTAAATTAATTTTTTATATCAAATTATTAAAAACTAACAAATTCATCTATAATAAAATTTTTAAATTTGATATTTATTTAATAAAAATTGCTTCTAAAATATTTTTAAATCAAAAATTAATTTTTAAATTATGACATATTTAATCCAAGGCTCTAAACATCAATTTGAAGTTGTAATTGGTTGCGAAATTCATGCTCAAATTGCTTCTAAATCCAAATTATTTTCTCGAAGCTCAACCACCTTTGGTTCCGATCCAAATTCACAAGTTTCATTAGTTGATTGTGCTCTACCTGGAATGCTTCCAACCATTAACGAAAAATGCGTTGAACAAGCTGTTAAAACTGGGCTTGGTATTAATGCCAAAATTAATTTAGTATCAATTTTTGACCGCAAAAATTATTTCTATCCCGACTTACCTCAAGGCTATCAAATTTCTCAATTCTCTGACCCAATTGTTGGCGAAGGCAGTGTTGAAATTGATTTAGAAAATGGCGAAAAAAAGACCATTCGTATCGAAAGAATTCATCTCGAACAAGATGCCGGAAAATCAGTTCATGATCAACATCCACAATTTTCCTTAATTGATTTAAACCGCTCTGGAGTTGGCTTAATGGAAATAGTTTCAAAACCAGACATGTCTTCTCCTTTTGAAGCCTCACAATATGTTAAAACCATTCGTTCCATTGTTCGCTCTCTAGGCACTTGCGATGGCGATATGGAAAAAGGTAATTTACGATGCGACGCCAATGTATCTGTCAAAATTTTGGGCGAGACCAAACTTGGCACCAGATGCGAAATTAAAAACTTAAACTCAATGCGCAACATCGCAAGAGCCATTGAATTTGAAGCAAAGCGCCAAGTTGAAATCCTTGAAAATAATGGTGTAGTTAGCCAAGAAACCAGATG
>JBMSPZ010000081.1:0-6404 GCA_049423025.1 Rickettsiales bacterium | reverse complement strand
TAATTTTTTTAACAACCTCTTGAACTAATATTTCTGGCGCCGAAGCTCCAGCAGTAAGACCAATTTTATCGACATTTATAAACCAATCTTCCTGAAGATCTTGTTCTGAATTAATTAAATATGATGGCAAACCAAATTCTTCACCTAAATCACGAAGACGATTTGAATTTGATGAATTTTGAGCGCCAATTACTAGTAAAATATCAACTATTTTACATAGGCTTCGAACTGCATCTTGACGGTTTTGAGTGGCATAGCAAATATCTTTAGTTGCCAAACCTTTTTCAATTGATGGAAATCTCGACTCTAAAATATCGACAATTTTTTTGGTATCGTCAACGCTAAGGGTAGTTTGAGAAACGAAAGTAATTTTGGCGTCAGTTTTAATTTGAATATTTCTGGCGTCATCTTCATTGGTCACCAGAATTACAGGCTTTTTGACTCGTCCAGAAGTCCCTTCAACCTCGGGATGACCTCGGTGACCAATTAAAATAATTTCATAATCCTCTTCTTCAAATTTTTTAGCTTCACGATGCACTTTACTAACCAAAGGGCAGGTAGCATCAATTACATCTAAACCTCGATTATTAGCATCTTCTTCAACCTTATCAGATACTCCATGAGCAGAAAAAATAGTAATGGCTCCTTGAGGAATTTCGTCAACTTCACTGACAAAAATTGCCCCCTTTTTTTTGAGCGATTCAACCACATATTTATTGTGAACAATTTCGTGACGAACATAAACTGGGGAGCCAAATTTTGCGATAGCCTTTTCAACAGTTTCTATCGCTCTGGTTACTCCAGCGCAAAATCCACGGGGTTTAGCAAGAATAATTTCCATAAGTTTATGACATTTCTAACATTTTCTTTAACGGCTTTTCAGCCTGCAACCTAAGGGTTTCACTTAAAATTAATTCGCCACCAAAGCGAGATTTATTTTCTAGTTTAATTACTTCATGTAATTTTTCTATATCATTAAGTTGCATATAAGGGCAATTATTGCAAGCACTGCAACCACTGCTATTCAAAAAGGGACAATCATAAAATTTGGCACTTGGGTTAATTTTGTTCATTTGATGAATGATATGCGGTTCGGTTAATACAATAAATTCTGCACCTTGATTATTTTTTACATAATTGAGAAGTGATGAAGTGGAGCCAATGTGGTTGGCATATTTAAGCAAATCTTCAGGACATTCTGGATGTGCAATTGTTTTGGCATTTGGGTATTTTGCAGTTAATTTGATTAACTCTCTCTCGCTAAATTGCTCATGAACAATACAGCTCCCATGCCATAAAATCATATCCCGGCCGGTTTTTTTTATGATAAAGCGACCCAAATGTTGATCTGGTGCAAAAATAATTTTTTTATGGAGCGGAATTTGTGAAATAATTTTTTCAGCATTGCTTGAAGTAACTATAATATCGCTTAGAGCCTTGATTTCTGCGGAACAATTGATATAGGTGATGGCGATGGCATCGGGGTTTTGTTCGCGGAATTTGGCAAAATCTTTAGGTTTGCAAGAATCTTCTAAACTGCAACCAGCTTTAAAATCAGGTATTAAAACTTTCTTTTGTGGTGATAAAATTTTGGCGACTTCAGCCATGAATTTAACGCCACAAAAAATAATTTCGTCGGCATCTGTGGAGCTGGCTTTTCTTGATAAATCGAGTGAGTCTCCAACAAAATCTGCAATATCTTGGATTTCTTCATCTTGGTAAAAGTGAGCAAGAATCACGGCATTTCGCTGTTTTTTTAGGGATAAAATTTCTTCGATTAGTTGATTGTTGTTTGATAAATTCATATTAAATTAATCCTAAAATTTGATAAACATCATTGCGAGTTTTTGAAGCTGTTTGCTCTGCAAATTCTTTGCCTTCAAGAAATATTTTGTCTAAGAAGTCTTGATTTGCAAGTAATTCATTGATTTTTTTATTTATTGGCGAAAGCTCAGAAATTAAGAGTTCTGCTAAATCTTGTTTGAATTTTCCATAGCCGGAATTTTGATAAATTTCAGCAATTTCAATTGGATTTTTGCCATTAAAGGCACTAAAAATGTTAAGTAAATTAAAAAGTTCTGGTCTAGATTCGTCGTAAGAAATGTGATTTAAAGAATCGGTTTTAGATTTTTTTATTTTTTTTAAAATATCATCGCTTGAATCAAGAAGATTGATGCGAGAAATTTCAGCTGGGTCAGATTTGCTCATTTTTTTATTACCGTCTTGCAAAGACATTATTCGTTTAGTTTCTTTAATTATCAAAGGTTCTGGCAATTTGAAATAATCAACATCAAAATTACGATTGAAGGCTAAAGCAATATCGCGACAAAGTTCAATGTGTTGTTTTTGGTCTTCACCAACGGGAACAATATCGGTGTGATAAAGTAAAATATCGCAAGCCATTAAAACTGGGTAAGAATAAAGACCAAGATTGGCATTTTCAGTGTTGTTATTTTGAGTTTTATCTTTGAATTGAGTCATACGATTTAGCCAACCAAGTGGAGTGATGGTGGAGAAAATCCAAGCTAGTTCGCTATGAGCTGGCACTTGGCTTTGCACAAAAATTTTCGATTTTTTAATATCAAGGCCACAGGCAATATAGGTTGCTAAGGTTTGATAAATATTTTTTTTCAGCTCAATTGGATTTTGTTTGATAGTGATGGCATGCAAATTCATAACGCCAAACAAACATGAGTGCGAATTTTGAAATTGAAGCCAATTTTTGATGGCACCAAGATAATTGCCTAGGTGAATATTGCCAGTAGGTTGTATTCCAGAAAATATTTTTTTCAATTTTAAAAAAATTAAAAGTTGTAAAAAGTTTTAGTATATTTTAAAATATAATTTATTGTAAGGCAAGTGGTTGGTCGCTGATTTTATTTTATTTAAAATTTAAAAATCAGAGGAAAGTCCGGACTCCTTTAAAGCATAATACCAGCTAACAGCTGGCGAGTTAATTTATGAAAATAAGTTGATTTAGGGAAAGTGTCACAGAGAATATACTGCCTCAAATTCTTTATTGGATTGAGTTTGCTAGATTTATCAAGCAAGAGGTGAGAGTGAAAATGTGAGGTAAGAGCTCACGCAATTTTGCAGTAATGTAAATTTGGAAAAACCCTATTAGGAGCAAAACCAAATAGAAATGGCAGGTTATTTTTATAACAGATAGGCTTTTTTATCGCCATTTGGGTAGGTTGCAAGAGGTTGTTAGCAATAACAATCCCAGATGAATGATCAACGATTGAGCAATCAATTACAGAATCCGGCTTATAACTTGCTTTACAAAATCTAATAATTTCAAAAAATCCATGAAAACCAACGATATTCGCAGTAATTTCTTAAATTATTTTAAAAAAAATGGCCATGAGATTTTGCCATCTAGCCCTTTAATTCCCCATAATGACCCGAGCTTAATGTTCACTAATGCTGGTATGAATCAATTTAAAAATTATTTTATTGGACTTGAGGAACCAAAATTTAAAAGGGTGGCTACTTCACAAAAATGTGTGCGAGCTGGGGGCAAACATAATGACCTTGAAAATGTTGGATTTACCGCTCGTCATCACACTTTTTTTGAAATGCTTGGAAATTTTTCTTTTGGTGATTATTTTAAAGAAGAAGCGATTTTTTTTGCTTGGGAATTTTTAACTAAAGAGTTAAAAATATCAGCCGATAAGCTCTGGATAACTGTATATCACAATGATGAAGATGCCAAAAAATTATGGAAAAAACTCACCAATTTTACTGATGAAAAGATTATTAGCATAGCCACCAATGACAATTTTTGGTCAATGGGAGATACAGGTCCATGCGGTCCATGTTCCGAGATTTTTTTTGACCGCGGTGATAAAATTTTTGGTGGTCCTCCTGGGTCAAAAGATCAAGATGGCGACCGTTTTACCGAAATTTGGAATTTAGTCTTTATGCAGTTTGAAAAGACTGCCGACGGTGCTTTAAAGAATTTGCCAAAGCCTTGTATCGATACTGGGATGGGGTTAGAAAGAATTGCTAGCGTTATGCAAAATAAAAATGATAATTATGAAATCGATTTATTTCAAAATATTATTAATGAAATAAAGAATTTTGTCTAGCTCAAGTTCTTTGTTCTGATAAATCCAATGACATTCTTTCGCTTAATCTTGGTCTTGGCGAAGAAGATGTTATTGAAAATGTTGAAATAACTTCATTCATTTTAATTCTAAATTCTGCCTTCATTCTATCATCATCTGGCGCATATTCATTAGTAATTTGCTCTTTTAATTTTTCTGGATCCATTGCAGATTCTATACTCATAAAATCTTTAATAAATTTTAGCTGATTTTTTTTAATTTTAGGATTTTCACTATCTAAAAATTCATTACACAATTTAGTAAATTCATTATCAGACTCATTTAAGTTAATTGAACTTGCTAGATTCAATAACTTTATACTTCTTTGGGGAGGATTAGGTGTTTCATTATAACTTCTTGAAAAATCATTTACAATTAAACTCATATTAAATTTTGCAATTTCTGTGGCGTAAATTTTAATTAATTTTTTGGTTTTTTCGTTAAGATTTGGTTCAATTTCATTAAATCTTTCTAAAACTTTTATTTGATCAATTAATTCAGTTAATTCATCTTCGTTTAAAGAAAAAATTAAATTTTCAATTTTGGTTTGTTTTTGTGAGCTATCCAAATCGCTTTTTAAATATTCTTCAAGCATCGTTAAGGCAAGAGATGGTGTTTCGCTCCAAGAGTGCTGTGTATCTTGACCAGCATTCATACCTCTGGTTTGTTGAAGTATTTTTGCCAAACTCCTTTTCATATTTACTTCCCCCCCCTTTTTTACTTCAAAATAGATATTTTCTAATAAATCAGATTTGATTGGTTCATCTAATTTTTCATGAAGTGTAGTAAATATTGCAAGATTATTTGCTTTTTTAGCTCTTTTTTGAGCTCCATCGGGTCTAGCAAAAAAATCTATAGTTGAATCTGATATAGCCTGGGTTTTAATTACTTCTGAAACCATTAATTTTGAAATTAATTCAGAATTTTTTTTAATTAAATTCTTGAATAATTCTGGTTCAAGCATTTTCAATAAATTATTTTCAGCTGATTGATCATTTAAAAATAAATTTGCAACAAAAACATTCTCAAATTTATCTGGCAATGTCAAATCCATAAATTCTTCTAATTTACCATTTTTTTCATATTTTTTTGCAATTAGGAATAAATTCTTTTTATTTTTGTAAAATATAAGATTAGCAAAAAGGTTATCTCCTTGTATATTATTTTGTTGCTCACTGTAGCTGGCAAATAATGTGTTTAAATCATCACAACTTACTTTGCTTAAAAAAATATTTAATAATTCCTCACGATCAGTGCTGATTATATTATGAAATGAGGAATCAGGACGATTTTCATCGGTTGAAGTTAATAATTCTCTAGCGCAATTTTTTTCTAAAATAGTTTTGAAAGCCCTTGTTTCCTCTTGACTCATTGCATAATCTAATATGTTTAAATGTTCTAATCCAATTTGTGTTTGCTTGAGAAAATTGATATTTTTATTGATTTTTCTATGATCTAGCAACAACTCTAAAACATCATAACTTTTTGAATTAATTGCAATATGGATTGGGTGTAAATTATTAGCAGTGGGTTCGTTGAAATCAATTTCAGTAAAATCCAAGGCTAACTCAAATAATTTTACTCGCTTAAAATCAATTAATCTTTTAACGAAATTTGAATTTTTAAACATTTCTTTTAAATGACCTTGATGTATTTTCTTTTCTTCCCCTTCTAATTTATTCACAAAATTAAATAATAATTTTAGGCTTTCAGCATCATCATTTTGTAAAATTTTATGTAAAAAATTTTCTCTAGTATTTATGGAGGAATTAAAAATTTGCTCCTTAAAAAGTTCTGGAGTTTCTTGAGATAATTCTTTTATTAAATCCGATCGAGCATATTGAAATGCATAATAATAAATTTCATTAATTTGATTTTTGTCTAATTTATTTTCTTTATATAGTTTGATTTTTTCATTAAGATTTTTCATCGGTTCATCTAATACAAAAACATCTCTAAAATTTTCACTTAGTTGAAAATCTTGAGTTATTTTTGTAAATACTTGATGTAAATTTAATAATGCATTTTCAAAAGTTCTGTATTCAGGCTTTATAAAAAATTTATCATTAACTAAATTTGTTAAAAACAAAAAAAAATTTTGCTCTTCTTTATCATGAATTTTTTCCAAAAACTCTAAAAAATATGAATTATCTATTCTTGAACAGTTTGAAGATAATGAATTTAAAATTAAAATTCCTGAGTTAAATTTATTAATTTTTTCACGCCTTTCTTCCTCAGAATCAGTTTCATTTATTTTTTCAAATAAATTAACTAAATTATCAATCTTATTTAAAT
>JBMSPZ010000080.1:0-6457 GCA_049423025.1 Rickettsiales bacterium | reverse complement strand
CTTGGCAATTTCGGCAAAAATCCTTCAAGATCAATTCCAATCTTTTATTAACTTCGATTCTCATAAGGTTGATGAAGAACCCGTTAAAGAAGTTACTATCGAACCTGAATTTAACAAAAACCTCCTTAAAACAATTGAAGAGCTTGAATTATCAGTTCGTTCTTACAATTGCTTAAAAAATGAAAATATAATTTACGTTGGAGATTTAGTTAGCAAATCAGAGCTAGAAATGTTAAAAACCGCAAATTTCGGAAGAAAATCTTTGAATGAATTAAAAGATAATTTAAAATCAATGGGTCTTACTTTCGGTATGAAACTTCAAAATTGGCCACCAAAAAATATTGAAGAATTGCTAAGAATTAAAAATAAAGAATTTTAATATATATGAAACACAGAATTAAAGGCAGAAAACTAAATAGAAACAGCGCCCATCGCAAAGCGCTTCTTAGAAACCTCTCATTAGCTCTTCTAAAAGCTGAAGGTATAAAAACAACTTTACCAAAGGCTAAAGAACTTAGACCTTTTGTTGAGAAACTTCTCACAATTGCCAAAACTGATAATCTTGCAAATCGCAGATTAGCTCAATCAATTTTAGGAAATGATTTAATTATTGAAAAATTATTTAAAGAAATTGGTCCAAGAATTTTACAAAGAAATGGTGGATATACCAGAATTCTTAAAAATGGCTTCAGAACTGGCGACAAATCCCCAATGGCATATATGGAGTTGGTGGATAGAGTTGAGGTATTAAATCAAGAGCCAAAAGAACTAGAAGCTAAACAAAAATAATTAGACAAATATGAAAAAATTATTAGAAAATTTTAACAAAGCTCAAGCTGAAAAAGCTAAAAGCACTGCTGGTTATAATATACCAAACTTCAAGTCTGGTGATACCGTAAGCATTAAATATAAAATTACCGAAGGTGATACCACAAGAATTCAAGCTTTTAACGGAATCGTAATTGCCAGAACCAAATCCTCTAACAATTACAATGCTACTTTTACTGTTCGTAAAATCAGCTCAGGAGTTGGAGTTGAGAGAAAATTTAACCTTTACTCTCCATTGATTGCTGGCATCGAAGTTTTAAAGCAAGGCGATGTTAGAAGAGCAAAATTATACTTCTTACGCAACCTTACTGGAAAAGCCTCCAGAATTAAAGAAAAACTTGATTTTACCACCGAATCAAACACTGAAGCTAAGGCATAAATTTATAAATTACCCCATATTTAATTTTAGAATTAATTTTTGGGGTATTTAGTAAAATTTTAAACCCGAAAATATTTTCAATCCAAAATTCTTTTATAAGCCAAAAAACTCGTCATCGCATCAACAAAACTTGCGTCAGTCTGATAAAATCAAAAACAATAAATACTTTAAATTACAATAAAACTCCTTCAAACTTTAGCTATTCAAGCAAATAAATAAATGCTCTTAATGCTTCCAAATTTTATAAATACAAAATAAAACACATCCTTGAAATGTTAGTATTTCTTAAATAGCTGGTCGGTATAAGGCTTTAAGTTATATCCTTAGATTATTCTTAAAAATATTTTTAGAAAATATTCTAATAAAAAATTAAAATCCCGATCCCAAAAAATGCCCCATAATATTTACAGGAAAGGGTTCACTAAAATTACAATTTACATAACAATTTTCTTAGAGAGCAATGGTTAAAGGTCGTTAAAAAAGCAAAAAACCATCACCACCAAAAAGCATTATTATTAATAACTTCACCAATTGAAGAAAACTATTTATTGACCAACAAAGGCGATGTATTTTTACAAAATTTGTGAGCTTATAACCGACCCTAGCCAAAAAAAAGTAAAACTGCTGAAATAGGATTAAATTTGCAAGTATTTTTGTAAATATTATTTAAAATTTAAAAAAATTAGAGTGATAAATTCTAGAACCACTAAAAAAATTTGGTAATTTAACTAAAAGTGATTTAATTATCTAAAAATCTAATAATAGTCTCATTTAATTACGATTTATAATTGGAAATATTTTAAAATGAATTTATAAAAAATTTTATGAATTGCAATTTCGGTTTAATTAAAGATGTAAACAAACATCAATAAATCAAATTAAATTTTAATTGAAAAATAAATATAAAAAAATTTAATTAAACAAATTTTTTAAAACACAAATTTCGAAATATGAATTTTACTCCATCAAAATTTTATCAAGAAAAATATCGGCAATCTATTGAAAATCCTCAACAATTTTGGCAAGAAGAATCAGCTAGGATAAGCTGGATAAAGCAACCAACCATAATTAAAAATGCAGAATTTGACGATAAAATAAACCTTAAATGGTTTGAAGATGGCGAGCTAAACCCTTGTTATAACTGCATTGATCGCCATATTGAAGCAGGAAAATCCAATGATATTGCCATAATTTGGGAGGGCGACAACCCAGATAAATCCTTAAAAATCAGCTATTCTAAACTTCAAGAAGAAGTTGCCATTTTTGCCAATATTTTAGAGAAAAATCAGGTAAAAAAGGGGGATCGGGTAATTATTTACATGCCAATGATTTTGCAAGCTTGTTATGCTATGTTAGCCTGCTCAAGAATTGGAGCCGTTCATTGTGTAGTATTTGGCGGGTTTTCATCATCGGCTTTAGCGGACAGAATTAATGATTGCGAGCCTAAAATTATTATCACCGCCGATCAAGGCATAAGAGGGGGCAAAATTATTGAACTTAAAAAAAATGTCGATGAAGCGCAAAAAATCCTTCAATCAAACATCAAAACACTTATCGTCAAAAATACCCATAACCAAATAGAATGGTATCCAAATCGCGATGTTTATTTCGATGATCAGGCAAAGAATGTTGAAAAAATTCATAACAATATTGCCAAAATGAATGCCGAAGATCCGCTCTTTATCCTCTACACTTCTGGCTCGACTGGCAAGCCAAAAGGAATTTTGCATAGCACCGCAGGATATTTAGTTTACAGCGCCATAACTTTTGCTTACGCCTTTGATTATAAAAAAGGCGAAGTATTTTGGTGTACCGCTGATATTGGCTGGATCACTGGTCATTCCTATACAATTTATGGACCACTTTTAAATGGCGCCACAACTTTAATCTATGAAGGAGTGCCGAATTATCCGACGCCGTCGCGTTTTTGGCAAACAATTGATAAACATCAGGTCAATAGCTTTTATACCGCACCAACCGCGATTCGAGCCTTGATGAGCGAGGGAGATGATTTCGTAAAAATCACCTCAAGAAAATCATTAAGAATTTTAGGTTCGGTTGGAGAGCCAATCAATCCTGAGGCTTGGGAATGGTATCACCAAATTGTTGGCGATAAAAATTGCATAATGGTCGATACTTGGTGGCAAACTGAAACTGGGGGGCATATGATTTTGCCATTGCCAAACCATATCAAACCAAAGGCTAGTATGGCAACTCTGCCATTTTTTGGAATAAAGCCCGTCCTTCTAAATGATGATGGGGAAGAAATAATTGGCGAAGGCGAGGGTAATTTATGCATTGCCGATTCTTGGCCATCAATTGCTCGCTCAATATACAAAGATCATCAACGCTTCAAGGAAACTTACTTTAAAAAATTTCCAAATTATTATTTTACAGGCGACGGCGCCAAACGCGACAAAGATGGATATTATTGTATCACCGGCAGAACAGATGATGTTATTAAGGTTTCGGGTCATCGCTTGGGAAGCGCTGAAATTGAAGCAGTAATCAATCAACATAACAAAATTTGCGAGTCATCAGCGGTCGGAATCCCTCATCCAATCAAAGGCGAGGTAATTTACATATTAGCAATTTTAAAAAATCAATATAAAAATGAATTAGAAATTGATGAACTAAAAAACAATTTAAAAAAATTGGTTCGACAAAAAATCGGCGCCATAGCCACCCCTGAATTTATTGAGTTTGTTGACGATCTCCCCAAAACCAGATCAGGAAAAATAATGCGCAGAATCATTCGTAAAATTATTTGCGGAGAGCATAAAAATCTTGGCGATTTAAGCACATTAACCAATCCCAACATCGTTGAAAAATTGATTGAAAAATACCAAAAATCTTGAAGGTAAATTTTTATAATTTTAATATTAACTTTTGTAATTTATTAATTTAAAAAATTACCCAAATTTTAATCATAATAATTGCATTTAAAATAAATTTTCCTATCTTTAAATTAATAAATCTAAATTAAAATTAATACAATTTTTTGAAACAAAATGGTAAGCCAGCAAAATAAAATTCTTGTAGGAATTGATGAGTACTTTGAAAAAATATTTACTCAAAATAATGATTATCGTCATTTATTTTTAATGGCTCCGAACGGCTCTGGCAAAGGAGTTTGTTTTACAATTCCAAATTTACTAATTAATGATGATTCAGCAATAATCCACGATATTAAGCTAGAAAATTATCAGCTTACCGCGGTTTATAGAGCATCAATTGGTCATCGAATTTTTATGTTCAATCCTCTTGATGAATCAGGCAAAACACATCGCTACAACCCTTTAGATTTTATAAGTTTAGATAAAAATAGAATGTTCAACGACATCGATAAAATCGTAAAATTATTGATAAAAGAAGAGGGTGAAGAAAAAAATAATAATTGCAAAGAATTGTTAATTGCCATAATTTTTTATTTATTCGCCAATCCAGCTCAAGCCAAGACTTTGGGCAGAGTGGCTAGAATTATTTCTGGCGATATTTTTGGCGAATTAAGCAATGCCATTGAAAATTTTAGCACAGAATTAAATGAATTTTCATTAAATCAATTTCGAAATTTTTTGAGCCTTGGAGAATATGACCAGAATCTACTTTTAAAAAAACTAAATCGTTTTCTTGCTCCATGGCATAACCCTTTGCTAGACTATGCAACCTCGGCTTCGGATTTTAATTTTAGCGATTTTAAAAAAACCAAAATCACACTTTATATTGGAATTTTGCCTGCCGATATCAAAAGACTTCAGCCATTTCTAAATTTTTTATATGACCATATTTTAGAAAAATTGATGGAAAGCGCCATATCAATAAATAATTACGAAAATAATCGAGGAGTAAGTGTTTATCTTGACGAATTTTATTCGCTTGGCCATCTTACAATGATTGAAAATTCTTTAGGATATTTGCGCGGTTATAAAATTAGGCTATTTTTAATAACATCAGATTTTGAGAGAGTTGAAAATATTTACAATGAAAACATCACCAATTCAATAATTGCCGGTTGTTTTTATAAAATTTTTTACAGCGCAAAAAGCACTAAATCCGCTCAAAAAATTTCTCAAATTTGTATTAATGATTTTAATAAAACTGCATTACTTTCATGGCAAGAAATATTAACTTTAGATGATAACCAACAAATTTTACTTGAGGGAAAGACAGCAAAAATTAGCAATAAATTTTTCTATTATCAAGACGATGAATTAAAAGCGAGAATTGAATATTAACCAATTTTCAATTTTTATAATTTACTAATCTGATGCGATGTTTTGACTGCATTAACAGCATTACTCGGCGAAAATTTAGATGACGGCTCCTTGCTAAATTTAAAAATTATGTCTAGATTTTTTTCACCAATCGCAATTCTGGTTTTTGCCTTTTCAAATTTAAAATTAAAATCCTGAAAAAAACTTTCCTTAAATTTTCTTACAAAATTCATAATATTATTTGTATTAGGAGTTTTTGGGAAATTAATTGCCGAAGCAGGCTCTAAAGTTGGATATAATTGCCTAGGATTAACAATATGCTTTCCTACCGAATTAAGAGAAGAAAGATTAGTTACCTTGGAATGTTCAATATTTAATTCCTCAATATTGGCGAATTTTTCTCGAAGCTCTGGATAAGCTTTGGTCATATCTTCCAAAAGCCTAATTTGAACCTCCTCAGGATATAAGGACGATAATCTTGGCATCACAATTTCGAATTTAATTATACATTTTTTACCTTTGAATTCCACATTAAAATTATATATTCCTAGGTCAGTATTTGACTCAACAAAATATTTATTATCATCATATCCAAAGGATTTTTCTATAATCATTTCATCAATCTCGGTAAAATCTGACCTTCGAGAAGGAGGGTAGCTTTGGGCTTGAGTTAAAGCTTGGTCTTTATTATATTTTTGTTGATTGGGGTCATCATCTAAAATAAACTTTCGAAACCTTTCCAGCGCCTCTTGACTTAAATATTTGGTGTTAATAATTTGCGGACTTAAACTAAAAAAATATGTGCCGATTTTTTTCTCATTTTCAAAAGCAACCTTAAGCTTTGTTTTAATTTTTTGATATTTAATAATTTCCTCAGCATTTAAAGTTTGATTCTCTAAAATCCTATGTTCAATAACCTCGACTCTTTGAAGAATTTCTTTTTGATTTAGTCCATTGGTTTCTAATAATTCCGCTACTGATAATTTTTCTAAATTCTGATTTGGTATATTTTACTAGTGATATTTTTGGGGTGAAT
>JBMSPZ010000079.1:0-6480 GCA_049423025.1 Rickettsiales bacterium | reverse complement strand
TTACGCTTTCTTTAAAGGATGGCTGCTTCTAAGCCAACCTCCTGGTTGTTTTGGCTTCTTCACTTCCTTTACCACTTAGTGATAATTTAGGGACCTTAGACGGTGGTCTGGGCTGTTTCCCTCTCGACAACGGACCTTAGCACCCGCTGTCTGCCTGCCATACTAAACTTGTTGGTATTTGGAGTTTGTTAAGGTTTGGTAAGTCTTTTGGACCCCCTAGCCTTGACAGTGCTCTACCCCCAACAGTAATCATATGACGCCCTACCTAAATAGATTTCGCAGAGAACCAGCTATATCTAGATTTGTTTAGCCTTTCACCCCTAATCACAGCTCATCACAAACTTTTGCAACAGTTACGTGTTCGGTCCTCCAGTAGGTGTTACCCTACCTTCAACCTGGCCATGACTAGCTCATCTAGTTTCGGGTCTAATTCGCTGTACTAATGCGCCCTGTTAGGACTCGCTTTCGCTACGCCTCCACCTAATGGCTTAAGCTTGCACAACAAAATTAACTCGCCGACCCATTATACAAAAGGTACGCCATCACCGGCTAACCGGCTCTGACTGCTTGTAGGCATTCGATTTCAGTTTCTATTTCACTCCCCTTATCGGGGTTCTTTTCACCTTTCCCTCACGGTACTTGTTCACTATCGGTCATAAAGGAGTACTTAGGCTTGGATGAACTGGTCCACCCCCGGAATTAAATCCACTTCAGACAGGATTTCACGTGTCCCGCCCTACTCTAGCTTAAAAATTTGATTTACTTATACGGGACTATCACCCACTATGGTCAACATTTCCAGGTTGTTCTAATTTTCAAACTCTTAAGACTGGCCTAGTCCGCGTTCGCTCGTCACTACTAACGGAGTCTCTATTGATGTCCTTTCCTCTAGGTACTTAGATATTTCAGTTCCCTAGGTATGTCCTCCTTAAACTATTTATTGATTTAAGGATGCTTTCTAAAAGAAAGCGGGTTCCCCCATTCGGAAATCTTCGGATCAAAGGTTATTGGCACCTACCCGAAGCTTATCGCAGCCTGTCACGTCCTTCGTCGTCTCTTTATGCCAAGGCATCCATCAAATGCCCTTATTTTGCTTAATTTAAAAATCTATATGCAGAATTAAATCTACATAAGATATTGAGTAAGATATAAGGTTTATCTTGAGATTTTGAACTATAATTTAATTGAATTATATTGCATGTTTAAATTTTATGTTTTTGACCTAAAACTTAAACTGCGGTATTCTCTAACTATCAAATATTCACGATTTCAATTTATTTTATATTTCAAAAATAAATTCCTTCAATTCTTTAATTTTTAAATTATTTAAATTTTCGAAGGGCAATAATTATGCAGTCTTTTTTTTAGTTGTCAAGTAGTTATAAATTTTTTTTTATAGTTTTTTTAAAATTCTTATAAACTGGCTTATATATTGAATGAATCGCCAAAAGTTTTTTTAATTTTAATAATTTTTAGAAAAAAAACTAAAAATTTATTTTCAGTTATTTTGAAAATTTTAATTTGTCGTTATCAAAAAAATATTTTACTTCACAATTCTCGACAACCAAGTAATCATCGCACTTCTCAGACTTTGCGCATGACATCAAGTCGATATTCTTATCATCAAAACATTCTCTTTTTAATAATTCCTTATCTTCACGACTTAGCTTGGCAACCTCGCCCATAAGCCCATCGATTTGGTTTTTATTTAATGAAATAATTTTATTATATCGATAAAATTCATAATATGGAAATTCTCGGTCCTTAGTCATAAAGCCTTCGGAACCATATTTTTCAAGATTTTCCATTGTGCATCTAAATTTTCTATTGCATTGCGACTTTGTAAAATCCCTTGATAGACCCTCTAATTCATCGCCAATCTTACAAATATTTAAATTGTTAATAATTTTATTTGCCTCTTTATCTTGTTGAATGTTGGCATAAAATATATTTGGCTGATATTTTGGGGTAAAGATTATGGTCTCAACCAACCCTTTAAAATTTTCTGGATTTTTTACAAAAACGCTCATTTCCTTATATTCATTTGGCTTGTAAAGACGATAAAATGCCAATAATTTATCGGTAATTTGACAATCACTTTCAACTTTTTCTTCTATACTTAAATCACCTTTTAGCAAGAATAATTCTGCTACTATACCATTTTTTATACTTATAAAAATTTTGTTATTTTTTTTGGAATTTATTAAAAAATCTCCGTTGGCAACTTTTATAAAATCTTTGTTCTTACCATTTCCTTCATAATATTGTTCAATCACTGCTTTATTATCGAATATTGTCAACAGACTATAATGATGATAAGCTTCACCAAAAAATTTATCGGCACGAAAACACTCTCCAGCCGTGAGTCTATCGCAATTGTCCTTTAACTCCGATTGAATATAATATTCACTCGATATTTCAATGTCATCTTCACTTGGCTTTTCAATAACAGGCAAAATTTTTGGTTCTTCTTTTTTAATTTCTACGATATTTTCAGCTTTTTCATTGGCTTGGGGAGTTTTTTCAACATAAATTTTTTTTATAATTTTTTTACGAATTATTTTTTTGGTTTTGGTTTTTTTAGAACTTTTATTTTTAGATTTAGCACTTGATTTGACTGACTTGCTAGGCTTTACGATTTCTGGGTTGGGTTTTTTGGTTTCTTTTTTCTCTTCCACAACTTCCGCCTTTTTCTCTTCCACAACTTCCGCCTTTTTCTCTTCCACAACTTCCGTCTTTTTCTCTTCCGCAACTTCCGTCTTTTTTTCATTGATAATTATTGATTTATCTTCAGCTCTCACTGCGCACGAAATAAAAAATATAAAGATAATTAGCGAAGTTGGATTAATGATTTTTTTTAGAACCTTCAAGGTTTGAAATAATTGCATAAATAGTTGATAAAATTGGAACATTTAATGATTTTGCTTGAGCAAATTTAATGGCATTGCCAATTATTGCTTCAATTTCAAGCGGTCTTTGCGCTTCAAAATCTAATAGCATACTAGTTTTATAAGGCTTCATTTTTTTAGTTGCAAGAATATTTTTTTCGATAATATCTTTTGGCAATTCGCATCCGTCTTCTTTTGCCAAAAAATAAATTTCTGACATTATATTTTGTGCTAGATTTAATGCTAATTCATTGTTAATTATTTGATCGGTAGTTTTGTTACCAAGCACCACCGATAAAGGATTAAAGGCTCCATTCCATATTAATTTTTTCCAACGCTCCAATTTAATATTATTGGTAACTTCAATCTCTACAAATTTTTTATCAAACAAATTTATAAAATCCTCAACTGCTTTTTTGCTGGTATTATTGCCATAAGCGCCAACTATCAGCCTTCCATATTCTTGGTGATTGATAATGCCATTAAATTTTCCTGCCGTAAATTCTCGACTTACCCCAATAAAAGCAATACAGCTAATTAAATCATTGGCAAAGTTTTTAACAATCACATCTTCCACATAAATGCCGTTTTGAATTAAAATAATTTTAGTTTTTGCGGAGATGACTTTAGCTATCATCGCCTTTAAATCAATATTTGGTAAGGATTTAGTGGCAACTAGAATATAATCAACCTCTTCATCGAGATCCGCTAAATCATTTATTACTCGATAGGGTTTTTGTAAAAAATCACCTAGGTAACTTTTAATCACAATGCCGTTTTGAGAAATTAATTTGGCATCATTTCTTGAATAAATAATGATTTTGCAACCTCTTTGAGCAAGTCTTGCGCTATAATAAGAGCCGATGGCGCCTGCACCAATTACTAAAATTTTGGTCATATTGAAAAATTGATAATTTGAAATTTATGTTGCAAATCATTTGGTATTAAATCAAATGAAGTTGCCGTAAAAAAACTTTGTAAATTCACCTCGTAAATTTCATTGAAAAGTGCGGTCTTGCGACTTAAATCCATATGCGAGACCACCTCATCAAAAAGCAAAATAGTTGGTTGATTTTTGTAATTTCTGGAAATTTTGGCTCGCGCCAAACTAATGGAAAGCATGATAGCTTTTTGTTCGCCCGTTGAGGATTTAAGTGCCGACAAATTTTTGGCAACAAAAATGGCATCAAAATCAGCGCGATGAACTCCAAATTCAGTTTTAAAATTTTCTAAATCAGTTTGCCGATTATTTTTAAGTTTTTCCTTATAAAAATTTTCTAAATTTAACGCCGAACTGCCAATAATTTTATCCTCAATCTCACCTTTAATAACTAAAATAGTTTTAGGAAAATTTGAGGTAAAAGAATTAATGGCTTTATTAAAAAATTCTACCGCCTCAATACGAGCAAAGGCAATAGCTATGCCACTTTCGGCAATATTATTTTCTACAATATCAAGCCATTTATTTACGCCAGTTTGATTTTTATATTTTTGTAAAATTAATAATCTTTCTTTAAGAAGTTTTTGATAATTATTAATACGGGTTTGATGAGAAATATCAATATCGCAAACAATTTTATCAAGATAATCGCGACGCTGGGATTTGCCTTGAATAAAAAGTTGTTCGATTTGCGGAGTTAAGGAAATAAAATTAATTAAATAATTTTTTAAATCATTTTGACGCTTAGAACCAACCGCTTCACCATTACATTCTAAAATTTTTTTCTTGGTAAATAAATTATATTTAACTGCAATATTATTGATATAATCATGATTACCAAGCTCGGCAAAAATCGTAAATTCTGGATTGGTTTTCGATAATTCTATATTTATCATTTCATCAAAATCATCTTCACGAAGAGATTTGTTTCTACCTATCAAGGATATGGCTTCAAGACTATTGGTTTTGCCAACGCCATTATTGCCACAAAAAATTACATGATGACTATTAAATTCTAGTTTCTTTTGAGAAAAATTCCGAAAATTATTGATGATAAGCTTGTCGATTGTTACATCCATTTAGAGTTTTTTTATGTTAAAAAACTAAACTCTAACGGGCATTATCACAAAAACCGAGTTTAAATCCTTAGCCTCAATCAAAGCTGGGGCCATTGAATCACGGAAGCGGATAATTATTTCTTCATTGTCGATATGCGAAATAATATCCAAAAAATATTTGGCATTAAAGCCAGTTTCAATGCGCTCACCGCTATAATTAACTTCCATTTCTTCAAAGGCAATAACATTTTCATCGGAACCGATTTGGAAAGAAATTTTACCATTTTCTAAAATTACTTTTATTGATTTATGCTTGTCCATCGCCATAGTGGCTACACGGTCAACACAATCAAATAAAGGCTTTTTTGGTATCAAGGCAATAGCAGAATTATTTTTTGGAATTACCTTTTGATAATCAGGATATTCGCCATCGATTAACTTACTTAAAATCATCGATTTATCGGCAGTGATTTTGATTTTTGTTCTAGAAATTGCAACTTTAATATTTTTTACACCTTCAATTATTCTACGAATTTCATTTACAGATTTTCTTGGAATTATTACCGCAAAAGTTTCGGTAATTTCTGTATCGAAAAACGATAATGCTAAACGATGACCATCAGTAGCCACAGCTCGAATTTGATTAACTTGATCAGATTTATAGGCCTGAAAATAAAGTCCGTTTAAATAATATCTACTTTCGTCAAGCGAAATTGCAAAACGAGATTGGTCAATAATTTTGGCAAATTTTGCTCCTTCAATTTCAAGGAAATTACTAAACTCTCCTTCAGCTAACGATGGGTATTCTTCAGCATCAATACAAGGTAAAGAAAATTTCGAGCGACCAGATTTGATTTGCAAATTAGCATTATTTTCAAGCTTTAAAAGCACTGCTCCATCAGGAATTTTTCGGATAATATCAAAAAACATTTGTGCTGGAACCGTGGTTTTTCCTGAGCTTTTCATATCGCAGGCAAATTCAGAAGATATTAAAATATCCATATCGGTTGCAGTTAAAATAACCTTATCATCAGCAACATCGATTTTTATATTTTGTAAAATTTCGATGGTATTTCTTTTTTCCACAGCGCCATTAGTATCAGCTATGGCCTTTAATAGAACCGATTTTTGGACTTCAAATTGCATATAATAAAAATTGTTAGTTAAAAATTAAACATAAAACCTGATTACATTTTTATGTTAATTAAATCATTCAAATAATTTATGCCACTATTAAATTATTTGCATTAGCTTTCGCTTACATTTGGAATAAAATGAGATGACGAATTTGAGTTATTGTCATTATTTTTATCCGCAATTGTTGGCCTTCTAATTTCTTTTCCTTCAAGCAAATCTTTAATTTCATCGCCCGAGAGGGTTTCATATTCTAGTAATTTTTCTGCAAGCTTTTCTAAATCTTTGCGTTTTTCAGTAAGAATATTTTTGGCTCTTTTATAAGCTTCATCAACAATTCTTTTAATTTCGGCGTCAATTAATTTTCCGGTTTCTTCGGAATAATTTTTAGTTGAACCATAAAGTTTTGAATCGTTATCATCGCTAAAATCAATAGTTCCGACCTTATCGCTTAAGCCCC
>JBMSPZ010000078.1:0-6593 GCA_049423025.1 Rickettsiales bacterium | reverse complement strand
TATGTTTTAGGCGATAGAAATGCTAAAGTTTTGATGATAGAATATGCTTCGCTTTCTTGTCCGCACTGTGCTACATTTGTTCGCGAATCATTCGATAAATTAAAAACCGAATATATTGAAAATGGCAAAGTGGCTTTTGTCTTTAGAAATTTTCCGCTTAATCATCCTGCGCTTGCTGGCGCCATGGTTTCATATTGCCAAGCTCAAATGCAAGATTCAGTTGATAAAGCTTCAGAAAAATATTACAGCGCAACTAAAATATTGTTTAGAACCCAAGATAATTGGGCATTTGACCAAAAATTCATTGAAAAACTTGAATCAATTTTCGCCCTTGATGGTATGAGTGGTGAAAAATTCAAAGAATGTATTAACAACAAAGATTTACAAGAAAAAATCTTGAAACATCGTATGGAAGTTGCCAAAAATCTTATGCTAAAATCAACCCCAAGTTTTTTCATCAATGGGGAGCTTTCCGAAGGTTATGTTGATTATTTAACCCTCAAAAAAATTATTGATAAAAAATTAGCCGAGGCAAATTAATTGATGTCTAATAAAATTGTAATTTCCAATTTATGCAAAAATTTTGGTTCAAAAGAAGTTTTGCAAGGAATTAATATTTCCATTGAAAAAGGTAAATCTTTGGTGATTTTAGGTGGCTCTGGCAGTGGCAAGTCGGTGATGATAAAGCTAATTTCTTCGCTGATGGAGCCAAGTTCTGGTTCAATTAAAATTGATGATATCGAGGTTGCCAACATTAAAAATAAAGACCGTGATAAATTGATGTCAAAATTTGGTTTTTTGTTTCAAGGAGGCGCCTTATTTGACTCGCTTTCGATTTGGGAAAATGTGGCTTTTCGTTTGATCCATCAAAATAAAATGTCAAAAATTGAAGCCAAAAAAATCGCCATTACTAAATTAAATTCAGTTGGTTTAAGTTCAAAAGTTGTAGATTTATTACCATCAGAGCTTTCAGGTGGTATGCAAAAAAGAGTTTCTTTAGCGCGGGCAATTGCGAGTAATCCAGAAATAATTTTCTTTGATGAACCTACAACCGGTCTTGACCCAATCATGGCCGATGTTATCAATAATTTGATTATCGCTAATTCTAAAGAGTTAGGTGCAACAACCATCACTATTACCCATGATATGCAATCCGCCAAAAAAATCGCCGATAAGGTTGCCATGCTTTATCAAGGCAAAATTATTTGGCATGATGATGTCAGGAATTTAGAAAATTCTGGCAATGATTTTGTTGACCAATTCATCAATGGCCGGGCAGAAGGACCTATCAATTTTTTAAATAATTAATTTATTTTAAAAATACCAAAAAATCCCTTATTTCAAAAAAATCGTAAATTTTGAAATAACTAAGCAAAATCCCATTGTTATTTCAAAAATCCTCGCTAAACTGAAATAAGAAATGAAAATAGATATTTTTTTATAGAATACTTAAAAATAATCTGGCAATATGAATCGAAAAACTGGACATTATCAACAATTAGGGCAACAACAATATTTTATACCCGATGCATTGCCACCAAAAGAACCGCTATTTAATTTTAGCAATGATTTAATTGAGTTATATGGCAAAACTATGCAGGCAATTGGTCAATTAAATGAGATGGCAAGAAGACTTCCTAATACTCAGAGATTTATTAAGGCTTATTGTATTAAGGAGGCTATGATTTCATCAGCAATCGAAGGAATTCATACTACTTTGATTGAAATTTTTACACAGGAAATTTCTCAAACCAATAATTCTTCAAAAGCCGATAAGCAAACTCAATTGGTTTTGAATTACAATAAAGCGCTCGAAGTGGCACTAGATTTGACAGTCACTCAGGGTTTTCCTATTGTGTCGCGAGTTATTTTAGAAACTCATTTAAAGTTGATGTCGGGTGGCGATGGTGAAAAGGCGAGTCCCGGAAAATTTAGAAAGCAACAAGTAAGAGTTGGAAATTTAATTCCACCTCCAGCCAATAAGGTTGAGGCTTTAATGTCTGATTTAGAAAAATTTATTAATAATGATAATTCTCTTCCAGCCTTGATTAAGGCAGGTCTCGTTCATGTGCAGTTTGAAACTATCCACCCCTTTTTAGATGGCAATGGAAGGATTGGACGATTATTGATAGTTTTAATGTTAATTGATAGTGAAATTTTATCTAACCCAATTCTATATCCTTCATTATATTTCAAAAAACATCACGCAAATTATTACAAAAAACTCGATGCAGTTAGAACGCAAGGCGATTTCGAAGGTTGGATCTATTTTTATTTAGAGGCAATTAAGGAAGGTGCCATCGATGCTCATAAAAGAGCAAAAGATATTGAAAAATTAGAGCAAAAATTAAGAGTAAAAATTTCCAAAGATAAAAATCTATCTAAAATTCAAGATTCAGCCAATCAGGTTTTATCAATTTTATTTGAATTTCCAGTTATTAGCGTCAATGAGTTGAGTATAAAAATACAAAAAAGTTATAATAGTACTAACGGCATTATCAATAAATTTCTTGAGGCAAAAATATTAATTGCACCCGAAAATAAAAAGCGCAATAAAAGATTTTATTTCGAAAATTATTTAAATTTGCTCGATAAGGAATATTAGTGGAATGGGCAACCCGCAAAAAATTAGTAAAAATAAAAAATTAATCTTAATTTAAACTGAGCATTTCATAAATTCCTAAATTCAAAAAAATGAAAAATATTAAAAATATTGCAATTATTGGTGGTGGACCCAGTGGCTTAATAGCTGGTGAAATTATTGCAAGCGCTGGTCTAAAGGTCACGATTTATGACGCAATGCCAACAGTTGGTCGCAAGTTTTTGCTGGCTGGAAGAGGGGGTTTAAATCTTACTCACAGCGAAGATTTGGAAAAATTTACCTCCCGTTATTTTGCAAGTTCAAATTGGCTTAAGCCCTATATTGAAGGTTTCAATCCGCAAAAATTACGAAAATGGTGCGAAGAATTGGGTGAAGAAACTTTCGTTGGCACCAGTGGCAGAGTATTTCCACGCAATATGAAGGCTTCAGTATTGCTTCGAGCTTGGCTTAAAAGGCTGGATAATCTTGGTGTCAATTTTTGTCTTCGTCATACTTGGCAAGGTTTTGATAAGGATGATTTAATATTTAGCGATTCGCAAGAAAAAATAATTAAAGTAAAGACAGACGCAACCCTGCTAGCGCTAGGCGGAGCGTCTTGGCCACATCTTGGCTCAAATGGCTCTTGGGTTGGTATTCTTGCAAAATATGGAGTAAAAATTGCCGAATTGCGCCCATCAAATTGTGGTTTTGTGAGTAATTGGTCGCAATATTTGATAGATAAATTTGCGGGAACTCCGTTAAAATCAGTGGCAATTAGGTATCAAGAATTTTCTCAAAAAGGCGAAATAATTTTAACTAAACAAGGAATTGAAGGAGGTGCGGTTTATGCCTTATCTTCTAGCCTACGCGAGGCAATCAAAAGCGAAGGCAAGGCGGTTTTATATTTAGATTTGCGACCAGAAATGTCCATCGCCAATTTAGCGCAAAAACTGCAAATTCGTAGTAAAAAATCGCTCAGCAATTATTTACGCAAAGCAGGATTTTCTGAAGTGGCAAGCGTTTTGCTCAATGAATTAATCCCAAAAAACCAACTTGCAAATGCCGATTCTGAAATGTTGGCGAGTTATCTAAAAAATTTACCAATCACATTAACTTCAACTACCGATATTGCCCGAGCCATTTCAACTGCTGGTGGGGTAAAGCACGAATCTGTCGATGAAAATTTTATGTTAAAAGCCAAAAGCGGAGTTTTTGTGGCAGGGGAAATGCTTGACTGGGAAGCGCCAACGGGAGGATATTTATTGCAAGGATGCTTTAGCACAGGGGTCGGAGCCGCAAAAGGACTGTTAGATTATATTAAGTAAAACTATCTAAATATCGGATAGCTTTCTCTTAAACCAGCTTACCTGATTTAAAATTAGTAATACTCATAACTTGCATAAAATTGATTTAATGCAAGTTATAAATATGCTTAATTTCATTTCAAGTGGTTTTCTGCAATTAAAATAAAATTTACTTGCATATTAAGCAAAATACGGAAATTTTAGCCTCCCACACGAGGGGTTACCCTAAATTAATTTTAGTTTTAAAAAAAAATAATTTAGGGGTGTAAGCATAAAGCACAAGACTAATTATATCTAAATCATTGAAGATTATTTAGATAAGGCTTCGATAAATTTTTCGTCAGCAAGGACATTATTTAAGACTCTTGAAATTACAGAATTTATGAACTCTTCATTGGTGCTAGCAAATGGGGCGGTCAAAGAAGTTTTTTCTTCTTTTTTGCTGAACATTTCATTAAATTTAAGGCTGTTATTTTTGTCCATAATCATTACATTAATTGCAAATGAGCAATTATATCCAATAGAAAATAAATTCCTTTTAGTGCCATATTCTAGGTTGGATATTTTGATTTCGATTTTGGAATCATTGCCTTTTCTAAAACCACTCTTAATTAAAGAATTATTAAATTTATCTTCAACAATCGCCGCGAGATTTCTGCTTACATAAATTTCACCACCGAAAACTTCCCATCTGCTACCGATTGCACCTTTATTTTCTCTTTTATCAGTTACATTTAGCGAATAGGATTTAGAAGTATGGTTAGTGCTTAATTGATTTAAAACTGGATTAATTTTTACATCTTGCGAAAACATATGATGACATGAAGGCAAAAGGATTGCTAAAGCAATTACTGATAATATTTTTTTCATATTGATATAAATTGTTTGATAATAAATTTGGAGGTTAAGATTTTCACAAGATAAATGTTTTTGTGGCTCCTTGGGAGGGGATCGAACCCCCGACCAATTGGTTAACAGCCAACTGCTCTACCGCTGAGCTACCAAGGAATAACAATTATTTTAATAATTTTAAAAACTAAAATCAAGCATCATTTAAAATTTATTTTTTCAATACCAAAAACATATTTGCGAGTCTTGTTTTGCATAAATAAAGCCAATAATTTTAAAAATATTTTTGATATAAGTAAAATTTTTTATTAATGAAATTAACAACAATTTTTAGCTAGTAAAAAAATAAAATTTTTGGGAATAAGAAGGGAAAGTTTGGGTTTTTGTGGTGTATAGCATTTTAAAAAATTGGTTATTTTTAAAATGCTATTTAAAAATTATAAGGCGTCGGCATGATGCTCAAGATATTCGGCAACACCTTTTGAGCTTGCTTTCATACCTTTCTTACCTTTGCTCCAATTGGCTGGGCAAACCTCGCCATTTTCTTGGAAGAATTTCAAAGCATCAATCATACGAAGCGTTTCGTCAACATTTCTACCAAGTGGTAAATCATTGACTAATTGGTGTCTAACCACGCCTTGCTGGTCGATTAAGAAGGTGCCACGAAGAGCAACGGCTTCACCAGTAAGAACATCGTAGTCTCTAGCGATTTGTTTAGTTAAATCTGAAACTAGCGGATATTGAATATTGCCAATTCCACCATTTTTAATTTCGGTATTTTTCCATGCAAGGTGAGTATATTTTGAGTCAACGGAAACGCCGATTAATTCTGCGCCACGCTCTTTAAATTCTTTAACTCTATTGGCAAAAGCAATAATTTCTGATGGGCAAACAAAAGTAAAATCAAGTGGGTAAAAAAACAAAATTCCAATTCTGCCTTTAATATAGCTATGAAGATTGAAATTATCATCAATTTCATTATTAGGCATTACAGCCGCTGCTGTAAAGTCTGGAGCGATTTTTCCGACGAGTACTGACATAATTTTATAATTAAGGTTGATAAGAAAAATGCAAAAAAACCTAGAAGAATTTTTGCGATATTAATATTGGTTAATTCAAATTTATAAATTTAAAAATTTGTAAAAAATGAAATAATTTTCTCAAGTAATATTATATGTCATTTTGAAAATAAATCAATGCTTCTTTTAAAAAAAATTTTGCATATTAAAAAATATTATTCACAATATAATGTGATAATTTATCAAAAATTATACAATATATTGTTTTATTCGTTAAATTTCTTTTAAACCTAAAATATAAAAATATGTCACTCATCGACTCAAAACCAGTTTATAAGCCATTCAACTATCCATGGGCATATGATGCTTGGCTCAAGCAACAGCAAATTCATTGGCTTCCAGAGGAAGTGCCTTTGGCTGATGATGTTCGTGATTGGAAGCATAATTTAACTGCAAGTGAAAAAAATTTACTTACTCAAATTTTCCGCTTTTTTACTCAGGCCGATATTGAAGTTAATAATTGCTATATGAAGCATTATTCTCAAGTATTCAAGCCAACTGAGGTGCAAATGATGCTCTCAGCTTTTTCGAATATGGAAACGGTTCATATTGCAGCTTATTCACATTTGCTCGACACTATCGGCATGCCCGAAACTGAATATCAGGCTTTCATGAAATATAAAGAAATGAAAGACAAATATGATTATATGCATAAATTTGGCACTAAAAGTAAGAAAGATATAGCCATCACTCTGGCGGCTTTTGGTGGCTTTACCGAAGGTTTGCAATTATTTGCTTCATTTGCGATTTTGTTAAATTTCCAACGCTTCGGCAAAATGA
>JBMSPZ010000077.1:0-6594 GCA_049423025.1 Rickettsiales bacterium | reverse complement strand
TTCCGATATTAACATGCGGTTTATTACGCTGAAATGTTTGTTTTGACATAGTATTATATTGTTTTATAAATTAATTTATTAGAATTTATCTAACCAAATATTAACGATTTTGTAAATTCAATTAAGTTTGAATTTAGTTATTTTAAAAATTTATATATCTACAAAATATAAATATAGTTTTAAAAAAGTGTTCATATATTTTCCACACCAAAAAATATATTGCAAGTTTTTTCTTACAAAATTTTTTATAAATTAAAATTAAATAATTTCTTTGTAGCAATAATTGTTGCAAAGCCAGTTAAATACAGTATATTCCAGCAATTCGCCAATCTCAAGAATTATTTTTTGATGATATTCGCTCAGCCATTTTTTTTCTGGATAAGTAAGCATTTTAAAATTTATCATCTTCAATTCAAAAGGTACTAATGATAATATTTTAAATTCCATCATTTTATCATTGTATTTTTGTGAAACCATTAAATTCTCGAGTCTGATGCCGTATTCATTGGCTTTATAATAACCCGGTTCATTTGATAAAATTACATTTTCTTTGATTGAAAATTGTGATTTTCGACTAATAGAAAATGGTCCTTCATGCACTGATGCAAAAGACCCTACTCCGTGACCAGTTCCGTGTTCGTAATCTTTTGCATCATTCCACAAATGAAATCTTGCAATACTATCTAGATTGGCGCCAGTGGTGCCATTTGGAAATTTAGTTCGTGCTAAATTTATGTGACCTTTTAAAACCCTCGTGTAATCATTAATCATATCATCACTTGGCTTACCTATGCATATCGTTCTGGTTATATCGGTTGTTCCCATAAAATCATTACCCAAATATTGTCCTCCAGAGTCGATTAGCAATAGGTTGTTTTGGATAATTTCTTGGTTGCTTGATTCTGTTGCTTTGTAGTGTATTATTGCTCCGTTGCCCGCAAATCCAGATATGGTATCAAAGCTTGGATATTGAAAATCTTTTGATTGTTTTCTAAATTCTAATAATTTTTCTGCAACATTAATTTCCGATAAATATGAGTTGTTATTAACTGACTGATTTAACCAATATAGAAATTTAATCACGGCTACGGCATCTTGATTATGTGATTTGATGGCGCCATCAATTTCAATTTTATTTTTTACAGCTTTAGTTAATTCAATTGGGCATTGATTATCGACAAGTTTAATTTGCTGATTTTCAAATAACTCATAGATCCAGTAATTTGTAGTAGCAAAATCAGTTTGCAATATTAATTTTTTTGGTAAGTAATTATTCAAATTTGATTTTATATTTTCAATTTCAACTATTTCGACATCTTCTGGAATTGCAAAATTTTCAAAGAGATTTCTATTAGAAAATATAATTAATTTTCCATTTTTTAACAAAACACTATGAGCTAAAAAAATCGGTGTATAATTTATGTCATTACCCCTGATATTGAGGAGCCAATTTAGGTTTTCAGGCTTTGAAATGAATATGCCATCATATTGTATTTGTGAAATAATTCGACTTCTTTTTGATGCAAAAGATTCGCCAGAAATATGGTCTGGGATTTTAAAAATTATTTTATCTTTTTTGGTCAAATTTTGGTCTTTAATTTTAATTGGATTTTCTTGCAAAAAAGTAATTTTTGGAATGAATTTTTCACATTCTTCTATAAATTTTTTACTAGTTATTCTTGGGTCAATTGCTAAATTTGCATTGAATTTCAAATTATTTTTAAGCCATGAAGTTACCGAAATATCGGCGATGTTTATGATTTCGTATTTTGATAAATCGATTTGATTTTTTGCTTGTAATAAATAGCGTCCGTCAGTAAAAAAATAATGTTTGTTCTTGGTAAAAATTATGGTAGCGTTAGATCCAGAGAAGCCTGATATTTCCTGAATTCTTTTTTGATTTTGCGGAACATATTCCGAGAAAAATTCGTCAGAATTAGGTAAAATAAAATAGTCAAAATTATTATTTGTTAAAAATTCTGTTATTAGGCTCATGGTGTTGCTTTTAATTAGATTAAAATTTTTTTAAGCAAATCATATGCTTTAATTTTAGTTTCTTCGCCAGCTTTTTTGCCAATTTCAATGGCAGTTTTTATATTGGCTTTGCCAGAAATATTAAATTCAAAAATTTCTGATCCATTAAAATCAATAATTGCGGTTTTTAGATTAATTTTGTCATCTAAAATATCAGCATAAACACCAACTGGCGTATGACAAGAAGCCCCAAGCTCCTGTAAAAATGCTCTTTCGCAAGATACTGCGATTTCAGTATTTTCGTCGTTAATTTTCTTACAAATTTTGGCGATAGCATTATCTTCATTGCGAATTTGAAGAGCTAAAGCGCCTTGTCCAACCGAAGGGATAATTTCATTTGTAGAAAAAAAGTGATTTATTGAATTTTCTTTTCCAAGGCGAACAAATCCGGCTACAGCCATAATTGTGGCATCAATTTCATCTTCGGCGATTTTTCGTAAGCGAGTATCGACATTTCCGCGCAAATTAATGAATTTTAAGTCAGGTCTTAATTTAGCAAGAAATGCTTGCCTTCTTGGCGACGAAGTGCCGATTGTAGAATTTTTGGGAAGTTTATCTATGGCCGAATATTTTTTTGATATAAAGCAATCATTTGGATTAATTCTTTTAGAATAAGCGCCGATTTTTGTTTTTTCATCAATAAATGGCGGAACATCTTTGGCAGAATGAATTGCAACATCAATTTTATTGTTAAGAAGAGCCTCTTCAAGCTCCTTAACAAATAGACCTTTGCCACCAATATCAGCAAGTTTTTTATCGAGAATTTTATCGCCAGATGTTTGAATTGGGACGATTTCGATTTTTAAATTTGGGAAATTATCTGCAAGTAAAATATGGATTTCTGCTACTTGGGCTAGAGCCAGTCTGCTAGATCTAGTGCCAAGTCTTAGAATTTTGGTGAAATCGGCAGTTTTGAAATCAATCATCTTGAAATCAAATTAGCCTTGACGAGCTTTAAAGCGAGGATTTACTTTGTTAATAACATAAAGGCGTCCTTTTCTACGAACTACTTTACAGTTTTTGTCTCTTTTTTTAGCTGACTTTATTGAATTATAAATTTTCATCTTATAAAAAATTATTTTGATATTTTGTGCTTAATTTTTACATCCAAACTTTTGAAGATTAAAATTATTTAAAAGCTCAAGTTTGTAATGGTTTAAAATTTTAATTATTATTTTGATATTGTCAAACCTTATCTATCAATTTCTCCAAAAACAATATCTTGGGTGGAAATAATTGTTACAACATCCGCCAATAAATGACCCTTTGCCATAAATTCCAAACCTTGTAAATGAGCGAATCCCGGAGCTCTAACTCGGCATCGATGAGGCTTATTCGAGCCGTCAGAAATTATGTAAACGCCAAACTCTCCTTTTGGAGCCTCAACGCAACCATATGCCTCTCCGGCGTTAACATGATAACCTTCGGTGTAAAGTTTAAAATGATTAATTAGGCTTTCCATTGAGGTTTTCATGTCCGCTCTTTTTGGAGGAGAAATTTTTTTGTCATCAGTAGAGATTTCACCAGATGGAATTTTTTCAATACATTGTTTAATTATTTTAACTGACTCTCTCATTTCTTGAACTCGAATTAAATAGCGATCGTAAGAATCGCCATTTACTCCAATTGGAATATCGAAATCTAAATCTCCATAAACTTCATAAGGTTGGCTTTTTCTCAAATCCCAAGCTAAGCCAGATCCGCGAATCATTGGACCAGAAAATCCCCAATCAAGCGCTTGCTGTTTAGAGACTACACCTACTGCAACCAGTCTTTGTTTGAAAATCCTATTTTCGGTTAAAAGATTTTCCATATCATCAATTTTCTTTGGAAAATCCTTGATAAATTTTGCGATTTCTTCAAGCAATCCCGCAGGTAAATCTTGATGAACTCCACCGGGTCTGATATATGCAGAGTGCATTCTAGAGCCAGAAACTTTTTCATAAAAACCCATCATAATTTCTCTTTCTTCAAACATCCAGAGTAATGGCGTCATTGCGCCAACATCAAGGGCTTGTGTTGTTATCGCCATAATGTGATTTAAAATTCTAGTAATTTCAGAAAACATCACTCGAATATATTGCGCTCTTAACGGGATTTTGCATTGCAATAATTTTTCTACGGCCAATGCATAAGCATGCTCCTGACACATCGGAGAAACATAATCTAATCTGTCAAAATAAGGAACGGCTTGCAAATATGTTTTATATTCTATCAATTTTTCAGTTCCGCGGTGAAGAAGACCAATATGAGGATCTGCTCGAGTAATGACTTCTCCATCCATTTCAAGAATGAGTCTTAAAACACCATGTGCAGCGGGATGTTGTGGACCAAAATTAATGGTCATATTTTTAGTTTGAGTATTTGCAGTCACTTTAAAATTAAATAAGGTTTAAAATTTTTTTATATATTTTAGTAATTTAAGATAAAATATTCAAATTAATTTTTTGTTGAATTTGGTTATCCTTTGAAATTAGAGTTTTAATGCCAAGTCCAAGAGGTTCTTGATGATATGAGTGACCTAATATTGCCTTCTGGTCTTGGTAAATTGGAATTGGGTAATTAATTTTCTTTAAAAATAATTTTAAAGCTAGCTCAATTTTTTCAGATTTTGGGCTACCAAAATCATTTTTAGCTAAAAAATTTCCTAAAATTATTGCTCGGGGTTTTGCCTTATTTTCATTAATCATAAAAGCAATTTGTGTTAAAAACCTATCAAGTCTTTCTCCGTCTTCACCTTCATCTTCTAAAAATAAAATTTTATTATGCCAATTAATTTGGTATTTGGTTCCAATATTTGCCGATAAAACACTTAGACAACCTCCAACTAACTCAGATTTTATTTCGGTTGGATGGCCTTTGAGTAAATTTAAATTATATCGTAAAACCTGATTTTTTTGTAAAATTAAATTTAAAATTTTATGCACTGATTCATTGCTTACTTTTTGATGAACAACCTGATACAACATGGGTGCGCAAATAATATCCCAACCCCAGTTTTTTTGCATAAAAGTTGCAATTGAGGTAATATCGCTAAAGCCAATTAATGTTTTTTTTGGAATTTTTTCTTTTGGATAATTTGCCAAAAATGGCAGTAAATCTGCGCTTCCATAACCTCCTCTATTGCACCATAATATTTTTGAATTTGGGTTTATGGCGGAGGAAATTAAATTATCAAATCTTTTACTAACATCTATTGAAGAAAAAAAATTATCATGATATTTTATTAAGTAAACACAATCTTCATTAAAATAATTAAACCTTAATGAATGGTTATTAAGAAATATTTTTATTAATTTATTATCTTCAAAAGTTAATGGAGTAGCAGGAGAAATTAAATCTATTTCATTTAAAATTTTTTTTGACATTTGTAAATTTTGAATTGATTTTGAGTTTTGTATTACTATAATTAATACGACTCGAACATTAAATTATTTAAATTTTAAATTCAATGACTAAGCAAAAAATATTCATCTTTGACACTACCTTGCGAGACGGGGAGCAGGCTCCAGGAGCAACAATGAATATTGAAGAAAAATTATTAATTGCCAAAAATCTTGAAAGAATGGGTGTTGATGTAATTGAAGCTGGCTTTCCAAGTGCTTCGCAAGGAGATTTTAATGCGGTTAATAGAATTGCCAAGGCTATTAAAAACTCAACTATTTGTGGTTTAGCCAGAGCTAAAAAAAATGATATTGAAATTACTGCCAAAGCCCTTAAAGATGCAAAAAGATCGCGGATTCACACCTTTATTGCCACCTCTCCAATTCATATGGAGTATAAATTAAAAATGTCCAAAGAGCAAGTTCTTGAAGCAATTAAAGATAGTGTGAGTTTTGCAAAAAATAACTGTGATGAAGTTGATTGGTCGCCAGAGGATGCCACTCGATCACAAAAAGATTTTTTATTCAAAGCAATTGAAGTTGCTATAAATGCTGGAGCTAGTGTTATCAATATTCCAGACACAGTTGGCTATACAACTTTTGATGAATATGCAAATTTAATAAAACAAATTTTAAATAATGTCGTAAATATCGACAAAGCCATAATTTCTGCACATTGTCACAATGATCTTGGCTTGGCAGTAGCAAATTCCTTATCAGCTTTACAGGCTGGTGCAAGACAAATTGAGTGCACCATAAATGGCATTGGCGAAAGAGCCGGAAATGCCGCGCTCGAAGAAATTGTTATGGCTATAAAAACTAGAAATGATATATATAATTTTGATTGCAACATAGATACTACAATGATTTCAAGAGTATCGAAGTTGGTTTCAAATATAACTGGCTTTGTAATTCAGCCTAATAAAGCAATAGTTGGAGCAAATGCTTTTGCTCATGAAAGTGGAATCCATCAAGATGGAATGTTAAAGAATCGTGAAACCTACGAAATTATGACTCCACAATCAGTTGGTATTGAAAAAGCCACCCTGTCCTTAGGCAAGCTCTCAGGACGATCAGCTTTTAAAAACCGAATTCAAGAACTAGGATATGATTTAACCGAACAAGCGGTTAACGAAGCCTTTGCAAAATTTAAGATTCTTGCAGATAAGAAAAAAGA
>JBMSPZ010000076.1:0-6771 GCA_049423025.1 Rickettsiales bacterium | reverse complement strand
TCTTCCGATCTATTTAACTTTTGCTGGAGCCAGTTCTCATAACAATAAATCAAGTTTAAATTATGGGTTTCAAGGTGACTTTAGCAAAAAAATCAATGACAAAAATATTTTAAGAGTAGGTTTTTATGCAACAAATAATGTTGTTGCCGAGCAAAACCGGACCCTTACTTTTTTGGGTGATGAGCATGGGCAATCATCAATTTTGCCAAATTCATATTTTGACAATTCAAAAAAATCTACTCAACTTTACAGCTTATATTTACAAAATGAATTTAAGCCAATAAAGGATTTAACTTTAAATGGCGGTCTTCGTTTTGATGGTGTTAATAGCGCTATTAACGCCAATCATTTGAGTCCGCGCTTTAACTCAGTTTATAAATTTAACGAGAAAGTCAAAATACATGCTGGCTATTCCAGATTTTTTACTGCACCAAGAGCGGAAATTATGTCGAATTTGAATATTCGTAAATTTGAGGGAACAGTGAATGCTCCTGAAAATTTTAATAATAACCGAGTTCGTCCCGAAAAAACTGACTACTATAATGCTGGTATTGGTTTTCAGCCAACTAAAGAATTGCACTTCACAGTTGATGGTTATTATAAAAGAATTGACGAAATGTTAGATGAAGGTCAGTTCGGCAAGGCCTTAATTTTTAAGCCTTTTAACTTTGAAAAAGCTAAGGTTCATGGTATTGAGCTTTCTGCTGATTATAAAGTTAAAAACTTATCTTCATTTGCAAATGTTGCTTTTCAAAAGGCTCAAGCCTTGCATATTAATAGCGGTCAATATTTACATGAAAATACCGAAATTAATTACTCAAAAGGCAATTACTTAAATCCAGATCATGCCCAAAATATTACTTCTTCAGCTGGTCTTGCTTATAAAATTGCCAAAACTAAAACTAATTTAGGATTTGATGTTTTATATGGCAGTGGCTTGAGAAGAGGGGAGGCAAACACTAAAAAAATGCCTTCTTATTCGCAGTTAAATATTTTTGCCGTGCAAAATATTAAAGATTTTAATTTTAGATTAAGTATTAATAATGTTTTGGATAAAAAATATGCACTTAGAGATGGCTCTGGAATTGGTGTCAAATCAGCGCAATTCGCTCCACGCCGTTCGGCATATTTAATTTTATCAAGGGAGTTTTAATGAATTTTTCAATATTTATAAAAGGTGGCATCGTAATGATGCCACTATCAATAATGGGAGTAATTGCTCTGGCAATCATAATCGATAAAATATTTTTTCTAAAGAAAAATTGTCAATTATCGGCTAAAATTTTAACAAATATCGAAAATCCAAATATTGATTTTGATAAACTTCTTGAGGATAGCAAAAATTTAAGCATGAATAATTGCTATCATAATTTTTTTAAAATTTTAGCAAATTTTCAGAAATATTCAGTTGAATATATTGAATCGATGATGGTTTTTGAAGCAAAAAAATTTGAAAAGATTTTCAATAAAAATTTATGGATATTAGAAACAATAATCACCTCGGCACCCTTGCTTGGGTTGCTTGGAACTATTTTTGGAATGTCATCATCCTTTAAAATAATTGGCGAAAATAATCTAGGAAATGCCAGTGGCATTACCGCTGGGGTTGCAGAAAGTTTAATTGCCACGGCTTTTGGCTTAATTATTGCTTTAATCGCACTTTTTGCCTTTAATTATTTTTCTAAAATCCAAAATCAAATATTAGATGATATGGAAATCTATGGCACCAAAATCCTTGAAACTTTGAAAAATTCCAATGAAAATTCCAAGAAATAGAGTCATAAAAAAAGGCAAAATTGAAATAATTCCAATGATCGATGTCATGTTTTTTTTGGTTGCCACTATGATTATGGCTTCACTAGCGATGCAAAAATATTATGGCATACCAGTTAATTTAACTAGTGGTCAAACTCAGTCAATATCAATTGATAATGAAGAAAATATTACAATTTCCATAACTCATGATAATGAGATTTATATAAATAAAAAAATGGTTAAGATGATTGAAATCGAAGATTATCTTAAGCAAACTTCTCAAAATAAGGATCATGTTATCATAGCAAGTGATGCCGAGGCAAGACATAAAATAGTCACTAAAGTAATGGTTTATGCTAAAAGGGCGGGTGTTAAAAAATTTTCCATTATAACTAAAGATTAGAATGCATTATCCATTTTTCAGTTTTTCAATTTCTATAATAATTTTTATAGCTGGCATATTTTTTGTTGGCGTTTTTACCCATCAATATCAATTTGCACCAGAGGTTTCAATTGAAATTGATGCTGAAATGATCGGCGAAAGCAATATTTATGAAGAGAACTCAATCTTTGATAAGGGCGAGCAAAAGCTTAATGTTGAAGATAGTGTTAATAAAAAAGCTTCGCATCAACATCTTAAAAATTCTAAGGATAGGCCAATAAACGATAAAAATCCAAATTCTTTAAATAATTTAAATTCTCAAAAAATTTCACCACTTTATCAGCCATTGCCAGAGATCCCGGAAGATTTGCGATATCAAATTTTTTCGAGCAATATCACCGCAAAATTCTTCATAGATGAAGATGGCTCGGTCTATGAAGTTGAGTTGGTTAATCCGTCAAATATACCAAAACTCAATGTCTTACTGACTAAGGCTTTGATGCGCTGGAAGTTTCCAAAAAAGAGTGAAAAATTTCAACAAATAATCAATGTAGAATTTGTTGTAGAAAATTAATAATTGACAAATATTATATTTTATGATTTAATGACTATTAAATTAGTTGGAATTATTTTGATAAAAATTATTAATCTTTAAGTCTGGGTTTACATATTATCTCTTAAATTGCTTAAACTCTTATATTAATTGACTCAACAACAATGAAAAAAACAATTTTCTTGAAAAAAGTTAAAATCATTACCGAGCCAATTATTGATGTTGTCCTAAAGTTTTTTTTAAGAATATTCAAATATATTTTTACTAAAAGAACTATTCTTTTTGTTACTAATCAGCGTATTCGTAGCATCACATTTGGTCCATTCTCGCAGGCATTTTTCTATATTTTTGTGGCTTGGGTTGTAAATTTATTTTTCCAATCGCTAAATTACGATAAAATTATCAATACCAAAACCGAAGAAATCAATAAATTAAAGTCCGCAAATGCTTTTTTTGCTGATGAATTCCAAATCGTCAGCGAAAAGCTCGATAAGGTTAATCAATATATCACCCTAATAACTGGGTCAAAGCAAAAAGTTAATTATAAGGAAACCGATTATAAGCTTCCAAAAGATTTAGATGAAAATAAGTTAGAAAAAAAAGACAAACAAACCTTCAACAAAATCAAAGAAACTCGCAATCAATTCAATAATTTTGCCGATGCTACATCTTCGCGCATCAAAAAAATTGAAAAAGCCATTACCTATACTGGATTAAATATTAACAGATCCTCTTATATCCCCAAAAAACCAACCAAAAAAACTAATTTTAGCTCATATTTATCGAAAATGCCATTTGCAATTGGTGGTCCAGAAAATGATTTTGACGCAGAGCTAGAAAGAGTTTTGGCTGAAAAAAAATTATCCGATCCAGAATATATTGAAAGGGAATTAGAAAAAAATAAATTCACCAATCAGGTTGAATATTTGATGATTCTTGAAAAATTAACCAAAACCTTGCCATTATCAAAGCCAATGAAAAGATATTACATATCTAGTGGCTTTGGTCATCGTGTTGATCCTATGACTCGTAGATTAACCCCGCATCGTGGACTTGATTTTGTTGGTTCGTATCAAGAAAAAGTTATTAGCCCATCGCCAGGTAAAATAATTCTTGCTAGAAGGTTTAGCGATTACGGTAATGCTATAGTTATTGATCATGGCAATGGAGTCACAACCAGATACGGGCATTTATCTAAAATTAAGGTTCAAGAGGGTCAAAGAGTTGGTTTGGGAGAAGTTATTGGCTTACAAGGAAGCACTGGAAGAAGTACAGGAAATCATTTACATTATGAAGTTAGATATAAAAATGTTCCACTTAATCCAAGAAAATTTTTGGAAGCAGGTGAGATCTTAAACAACAATAATATCCCTAAATATGTCGATCTCTAATCTAAAAAACAAAGTTGTTAGTCATAATTTTAAAATCAATGAAGCCATGAATGAAGATAATTCAATTAAAAAACTTGAAATTCTCACTAATTTTAAATCAACCCCAACGATTATTTCAAAGGATTTGAAAATTCAAGGCGAGCTATTTAGTGGCGGAATCATTGAAATTCAGGGTGCAATTAATGGAACTATAAATGGCAATTCTGTCATACTTAGAGAAGATGGTGTTATCACTGGAACAGTTTTTGCAGAAAATCTTAATATTCGTGGTAGATTTGAGGGAAATATTAAAGCAAAATATATCAGCATATCAAGTAAAGCAAGAGTTCGTGGTGAAGTTGAATATGAAACTCTTAGCGTTGAGGACGGGGCTAATATTGATGGATATTTCAAAAAAATATAATTTCCGATTTTTTAATCGAATCTTAAGTAATAAATTTTCTTTTTCGAACCTTAAATGGAGTTTTTAAAGCAATTAAATTAATTTAAATTGCTTTAAAAAACCGTTTGTTATTTAGTGAAGATAAAGATAAATATAATTGAATTGGTAATTAATTTACAAACTCAATTATAACTTGTCCAATTCCGACCGCTTCGCCCTCGTTAAATTTGATTTTGCCAATAATTATATCATGATCAGTGCGAATGATATTTTCCATTTTCATGGCTTCAATTACAACTAGTTCTTGACCAGCTTTTACTTCATCACCCTCTTTAACTTTAAAGCGAATAATTTTTCCAGTAATTGGCGAAGATAAATTTTTTGGCTTCGGATTCTTTTGAATCTTTGGCATAAATTTAGTAAGCTCGGCAATTCTTGGTGAATAAACATTAACAAAAGCATCTAGCCCAGAATATTGCAATAGATAACTTCCTGTGTTATTATTTTCACGAATTTTGACGCCAACATTTCGTTGATTCACCACTCCTCTAAATAATTTTTCACCATTATTCCAACTGTGATTTAACTCAATTTCTTTGTTATCGCACTCAATTTTTAAGAATGATTCTTTGCGTTCCAAAATATTGACTAAATAGGATTTATCGTCAATTACCACAACCCATTTTTCAGAAATTTGTTTTTGACGATTACGCACCTGACCAGTCATTAAGGCATTTCTCTCGTAGTTTTTCAAGAATATTTGCATTGCGGTAGCAAGTAAAACTTCTTCAGCTTCTGAGTCAAGATGGCTTCCTAAAAAACCTTTAGGAAACTCTTCTTTGATAAATCCAGTCGATAAATTTCCAGCAATAAATCTTTCATTTTTCATTATGGTTTCAAGGAAACTAATATTGTGCGAAACTCCGCCAATAGCATAGCTTCCAAGTGCATTACGCATATGTTCAATGGCTTCAAGACGGGTTTTGCCATATGAGCATAATTTGGCAATCATCGCATCGTAAAACATACTAACTTCGCCACCTTCGTAAACTCCAGTATCAATACGAATATTTTCGTTAAGTTCGGGTTCAATATATAAATTGATACGACCAGAAGATGGTAAAAATCCACGAGATGGGTCCTCGGCATAGACTCTTGATTCCATTGCCCAGCCGGTTAATTTGATATCCTCTTGTTTAAATGGAAGTTTTTCACCAAGGGCAATTTTTATCATTAATGACACGATATCTAAACCAGTAATTAATTCGGTAACAGGGTGCTCGACCTGA
The DNA here is from genome assembly GCA_049423025.1 of Rickettsiales bacterium. Classification (GTDB taxonomy): domain Bacteria; phylum Pseudomonadota; class Alphaproteobacteria; order Rickettsiales; family UBA1997; genus CAILUF01. The sequence continues at coordinate 1,019 of JBMSPZ010000076.1, read as the reverse complement.
AGCCTAGTGTTCATTTCAAGGAAGTAAAAATTTTTGTTTTTATCCATTATATATTCGATGGTTCCAGCTGAGAAATATTTTACTTTTTGGGCCAGAGCTTTTGATTGTTCATACATTTTATGACGAGTATTTTCGTCGATAAATGGACTTGGCGCTTCTTCAATTACCTTTTGATTATTTCTTTGTATCGAACATTCTCTTTCGCCAAGGCAGACGATATTGCCATGTTTGTCGGCTAAAACTTGAATTTCAATATGCCGAGGATTTTCAATGAATTTTTCGATGAAAACTCGATCATCAGAAAAGCTGTTTCTGGCTTCGTTTGAGGCTGATAAAAAGGCTTCGGCCATTTCTTCAGCTTTCCAGACAATTCTCATTCCTTTTCCACCGCCACCAGCCGAGGCTTTAACCATAACAGGAAAACCAATTTTTTTAGCAATTTCTACAGCTTCTACTGAATCTTTGATGATGCCCATATGTCCAGGAACCGTGCTAACATTTGCTTCAAGTGCAATTTTTTTCGATTCGATTTTGTCACCCATCATTTCGATTGAATAAACCGAAGGGCCAACAAAAATAACACCTGCCTTTTCAAGTTCATTGGCAAAATTACGGTTTTCGGATAAAAAACCATATCCGGGATGCACCATAGTTGCTCCAGTTTTTTTAACTGCCGAAAGAATTTTGGCAACATTTAAATAGCTTTGCGAAGAAGGTGAGGCTCCAATATTGACGGCTTCATCTGCCATTTGCACAAAAAGTGAGTTGGCATCGGCATCAGAATATACGGCAACAGTTTTAATGCCCATTTTTTTGCAAGTCTTGATAATTCTGCAAGCAATTTCGCCTCTATTGGCAATTAATAGTTTATGCATTTGATTTAATTAAATTTTGTTTTAAAATTCTATTGTCAAAGACCTGTGTTGAAAAAAATTAATTTAGATTTATTAAATTTAAGGTCTTTAATTTTTAATATTATTAATTTACCTAAACAAACATAAAAAAACAAGAAATTAAAT
>JBMSPZ010000075.1:0-6901 GCA_049423025.1 Rickettsiales bacterium | reverse complement strand
TGGCTAAAAAAATGATTCGATGCTCAATGATTTTATCAAAAATCGCCACAGATAATAAAATTGAAGTTAAAAAAGAAGATTTTGATGCAGAAATTCAAAAAACCTTAGCCCGATTCCCAGGACAAGAAAAGCAAGTAATTGAATATTATCAAAAAAATCCACAAGCAATTGAAAATATTCGCTTGACCCTGATTGAATCTAAGGCGATAGAATTCATTATTTCTCAAGAATCAGTTGAAAAGAAAAAAACTTCTTTTAAAGATTTCGAAAAATTTTATAAAAAAATTCTCGAATCTTTGAAATAATTGTAATTACAAATAAGTAAAATTAGTTTCTTTATTTTGTGGCGCTGGCGGTTTAGATTTAGTTTTTCACAAGGCTGGATTCAAAACTATCTGGGCTAATGAATTAGATAAAAATATTTTGGAAACATTTACACATAATTTTCCAAACACATTTTTTGATCAAAGAAATATTTGTAAAATTTCTAATGATAAAGTTCCAAATTACGATGGAATTATTGGCGACCCTTCTTGTCAAAGTTGGAGCGAAGGCGGTGCAGGTCTAGGTATAAATGAACAAAAAGGTAAGTTTTTTTTGAATATATTCGCATTTTAAAAGCCGAGAGCATTTATATCGAAGATTGTCGGTGAGAGAATGTGCTAGAATTCAAGTTTTCCTGATGATTTTGTTTTCAAATATAAAAATGTTAGCGATGGCTATAAAATGATTGGCAATGCCGTAGCGGTTAATTTTGCCACGGCAATAGCTAAAAATTTACGATTATATTTCGAAATAATTAAATTTGTTTTAGAATTTCTAAATAAATTTTTTGGAGATTTTCTATTTCCGAAATTAAAGCAAATTCATCAATTTTATGAGCAGTTTCATTAACCAAGCCAATCTCAACAACCTCGGCATAATCCTTGATAAATCTAGCGTCAGAAGTGCCACCTGTGGTTCCTAAAACTGGAGTCATTCCACAAATTTTCTGCACCGATTCTTGAGTAATTTTTGCCAATTTTTTTGGCTTTGACAAAAATGCTTCGCCACTTAATCGATAATTCATTTTATATTTACCAATAAAATCAGCTGTCGGCAATGATTTATCAACCGAATCTTGCATGTCATCAATTTTTTGCCCAACAGTTTTTTTTAAGGCATATTCAACAAAGTCAATGATATCTTGGGCTTTATGAGTATCGTTAAAACGAATATTAAAGGCACAATGAGCTTTTGAAGGAATAACATTGGAACCTAAATTTTCGGTGCCAATATCTGTGAATTCAAGGTTGCTTGGGTCAAAAAATTCAGTGCCATTATCCATTTTTTGATCCTTTAATACTTTACATAAATTAATAAGCATTGTAATCGGATTTAGAGCAATATCGGGATAGGCAACATGTCCTTGCTTGCCATAAATTTCAATTTTAAAACCAATCGAACCGCGACGACCAATTTTAATCATCTCGCCTAATTTATTTGGATTTGTTGGTTCGCCGACCAAGCAATAGCTGATATTAAAATTTTTTTCTTGCATCCATTTTAGAACCTTTGCAGTGCCGTTAATACTATCATTTTCTTCATCATTAGTGATTAAAAAACCAATCCCAAAATCAGGATTCGGATTTTGCTTCAAAAATTCGGCAACCGCACTCATAAAGGCTCCAATGGCGCATTTCATATCGGAAGCACCGCGCCCATAAAGTTTATCGCCATCAATTTTAGCTTCAAATGGGTCAAACCGCCATTTAGATTTATCGCCTTCTTTTACAACATCGGTATGTCCTGCAAAATAAATGGTTTTTTCGGCTTTTTTTGGGTTATAAATAGCGTGCAAATTATTTACTTCATAGGAGTTATCGCCACTATAATTCAGGACTTCACAAGAAAAACCCAATTTAGTTAAAAAATCTTTTATTAAATTTATAGCTTCATTACTCACTCCGCTATAAGAAGGAATTTGAATGAGTTGTTTAGATAACTCAAGGGCTGAAGCGTTGTTAATATTAGTCATTATTGATAATTTAAAATAAATAATTGAAGTATTTTAACAAAAAAAATTTTAAAATAACAAGCTTAATTTATCTCCCTCTAACCGCTCCATCTAAACGAGAAAAGCAACAAGATGAAATTGAATTACTTGGCTCATCTTCGATTTGTTGCTTTTTTAAATTAAGGTAAGAAAGTGTTCTTTGGATATTATTTTGCTGTGAAGAGACATTGCTAGTTTCAGTAAATTCATCTTGGTTTTGAGTATTAACAAAGACCAAATAAGAAGTTATATGCGCCCCACTTTGATTATCAATTTGCTTAACTTGACCTTGATTTTGTTGAGTGCGAGTTATTCTTGAGGGCAACAAATCATGTTCAAACAAATCCTCCAAATCTTTAATATGCATCTTTACCTCGCTCTTGCTCATTTTATCAATAATTATTTGCAAGCTTTCTTCATGACCATTATGCATTAAATCTAAAAATAAAGATTGCCCCTCTCGGTCTTTTTCAAGTAAAGTTTTCACCTCTAAATTCATCAGGATTTCTTTTCTTAAAGCCACAGTTTTTTCATCTTCTTGATCTGGCGACAAAGTTGATCCAATAAACTTTCTAAGCACCTTATCTTTAGCCATTAATTCCAAAAAGCTTTGATTATTTGCATCTTTTTTACTAAAAAAATCGACGCCCTCTTTCGCATATAAATTTTTCAATATCTCAAAAATTTTGTCATCATTTTCAATCAATTTTATTAAATCAATTTTATCGGAGTTTAAAATTATATCGCCAAGATTTTTGGTGACTTTTTTTGCGGGTTTTTTGGTTTTAAACAAACTACAAAATCGATCTTGTTCACTAGCTTCTTGCATAACAGAGATAGATTTTTGGTGATAACGAGTTAATTGAAAAAATATTTGATTATATTTTTCTTGCGAATCCAGATCAAAAAAAACACCACAATTACTCATCAAATTTTTAAATTTCTTTATATATGAAGGTGAGCCAAAGCGATATAAACATTGAAGTGGAGATTGAAGCGGAGTTATGGGCGGAGCTTCTTGTGAGAACCGCGGTTCAATCAATAAATTGGGATTTTTTTGAAGTAAAATTTTGGCGGTTTTTAGCTTATCTTCTATTCTGGTATCCGACAATTGATAAAATGATTCATTGCTAGAGCGATTCACATTAGAATTAACCAAGAAAAAAATATTACTTCCATTAGCCAATTCATATTCTGAAATTTCTAACTTATTGGGGTTTTGATCATTGATTAAATATTCCAAAAAATCATGAGAATCATGAGTAACAGCCATAAATAAGGCCCTCGAAAAAAAATTCTTTTTTTCTTCTTCATTTTTAAAATCAATAAGGCTTAGCGACTTAAATAAATCCAATCTACCTTGTATTACGCAATAATCGTATATATTTTTTCCATCTAAATCCAGTGCCGAAAAATGATCTTTAATTTCGTCAACATATTTTCTGGGATTTTTTGGTCTTGATTTGATTTTATGCAATTCATTTCTATACAAAATAATTAATTCATCATCGCTAAATTTTTGAGTTTTTATAGCTTGAAGCATAGTTATTTCTTGATTTTGTTGCATAAATTTAATAAAAATATAATTATTTTATTAGTGAATATATTTTCATATATTGTTTATAAAATATAATATTATTATTTAAAATATTAGCTTTATTTATTCATCATCTCGAAGATTTTTTTATTTGTTTCTTCAGTTACTTTAAGAAAATTGATTATAAATTATTACCACCCCTTACAACTTGACCTGTACAAAGACAGGAGAGACATCTTAGAAAAAAATTTGGAGTTAAAGATTTTTCTTTATCATCCAAAGCTTTGATAGCTTTTGCAACATTTGCAATTGAAATATCGAGATTTTCACTAATTTCTTGGGATGGCGATGAAGGACCAAAAGCTAAATAAGCCGTAATAGTTGGCTCCGTTAAAGAATCTTTTGCTTTTTTTACTAACCTTACATCATCAATTTTGTCAATAACAAGTTTTAACAAACCATCATCTCCTCCTTTAGCAATAAATTGCCAAAGAGATTTGCCATTACTATCTTTGTCGAGGATAGTTTCGATATCTAAATCTTTAACAAAATCTAGTGAATTGCCCTGCAATTGCACTTTTGTCCAAATTTCAGAATTTGAAATATTTAATAAAACATTAAGATATTCATAAGTTCTTGGATCTTCCTGCATTATTTCAAACAAACTTTTTTGATTACTATCTTTTTTTTCAAAAAATTTTCTACACCTTTTATAAAAAAGTTTTTGTAACAAATCCCTTTCCAATTCTTCATCATCAATTAACTTAACTAATTCAATTTTTTGGGAATTAGTTGGCTTATCATCTAACAATTGATGAAAAATTTCCCCAGCTTTTTCTTGACCATTTAAATCAAATTTAACTCCCTTATCTCTCATTAGAGAGGTAAAATGAATTATAAATTCAGGTGGATTATGGCGATATAACTCTTGAAGAGCGGTTCTATTTTGTATGTTAGAAATTCCTAAAAAACTTCCATCGGCTTTATCTAATAATAATTTGGCGGTCTCAACTTTTTTAGATAACTCTTCCTTAGAAAATTCGTAAACCGATTTGCTATTGAAAAATTTGTTGTCAAAGTTTAGCAAATGAAAAATATTTCTATCGCTAACCATGTCAAAAATTTTAAATTCACTATCCAATAAATGTTTCAAAAATTGATTAGAATTGTGAACAACGGCGTAAGTTAAAGGCGAAATTAAATATTTGTCATTAAATCTGAGGTAATCTATTTTTGTCGGAACTTCGGAAATTATTTTTTTAAATAAATCTACTTTGTTATGAATTGCACAATAATCAAAAATATTTTTACCTCTTTCCTTTTTCTCTCTTTTGAGCAAATGTTCTAGAATATTTTCCTTGACAATATCTGAAGGCAAATCCTGTAAATTTTGTTTTATATTCTCTATTTCACTTGAACATATTTGCAACAATTCTTGATCGCTTAATTTATTTTCTTTTAAAGCTTCCAATAGAGATTGGCTTTGATTTTGAGGCATAAAATTGATTTTAAAGTTTAAATTAATAATATTTTTAAAACTTTAGATAAAATATTATGTATAAATTAATTTTAATATTACTATGTTATTTTTGGAATTTAGATCCACTTTTTGCCGATAAATTTATAACAAAGCAACAAATAATTGATGATGAGCGCACAACCTTGATTTCCAAAGAAGATATCTTTGATTCAAATGGTAAAATCACTTTAAATAATGGTGAGCTTCAAGATGATTTCAAATGGGATAATCAAATTATTCTAAATAAAAAAAACCAATATATTTTAAATAATCGATATGATTTAGGTTTTTTTCATAGATCAGCCAACGTTGATACTAAAATTTGCGACCCCCAAACCAATATTTGCCTATGTCAAGTCGGAGATTTTTTTATTGAAAATATTGATAAAAAAAATAACCGCCAATCAATTAACTTTCAATTTTATCAACTGGAATTGCCACTAGAATTGCAAAAATACCAGATAACCAAAAAAAATCATCAGTTAATAAAATTTTATGATGATGCCAGCATTAAATGTGCGGGATTTGAAACAAAATCTCAAAATATATTTTTATATGCCGACAATAATGGTAAATTTGCGTCCTTAGCAAAAAACTCAAAAGAGTGGAAATTAATTAAAGGGCAAAAAACTGAAAATTCGCAAGAGGAATATTTCTTAGTTGCAAGATTTATTGACAATATCAGCGGAAATTATAGTTTTTTTGACCCAAAAAACCTTTGTGCTAAAGCATTTAGAAGCTATAACGATAAAGAAGATATTACTCAAATTGATTGCACTTTGGCAACAAAATAGCGAAGTAAAATTCCAATTTAAACTAAATATCTAAAACTAATCTTCTTGGATCTTCTAATAATTCTTTGATGCGAACAAGGAAGGTAACAGCCTCTTTACCATCGATAATTCTATGATCATAAGATAAGGCAAGATACATCATTGGTCGGATTTTAATTTCGCCATTTATGACCATTGGTCTTTCTTGTATTTTATGCATACCTAAAATCCCTGATTGCGGAGGATTTATAATTGGCGTTGACATTAATGAGCCATAAACACCACCATTGGAAATTGTAAAAGTAGCACCAGCTAAATCTGGTAAGGTAAGTTTGCCATCTCTAGCTTTAGTTCCAAGTTCGGCAATGCCCTTTTCAATTCCTGCTAAATTCAATTTATTGGCATCTCTTAAAACTGGAACAACTAAACCTTGTGGGGAGCCAACGGCAACTCCAATATCATAAAAATTTTTATAAATAATATCGGTTCCGTCAATTTCGGCATTAACTGCTGGAATTTCTTTTAAGGCCTGAATTGAGGCTTTCACAAAAAACGACATAAAACCAAGTTTAACGCCATGCTTTTTTTCAAAAATTTCTTTATATTCGTTGCGAAGCGACATAATTGCCGACATATCAACTTCATTGAAAGTTGTTAAAATCGCTGCGGTATTTTGCGATTCTTTCAGTCTTTCGGCAATTTTTTGACGAAGTTTTGACATCTTCACTCTTTCAACAGGCTTTGCATTTGAAACGACTGGACTGCTGGTTTGATTTGGATTAGCTATTGCATTTAAAACATCGCCCTTGGTTACGCGACCATCTTTTCCTGATCCAGAAATTTGGGTAGTGTCGATATTATTTTCAATTGCCAATTTTTTTGGAGCTGGCGAAAGTAAGTGTGATGATGAATTTTGGCTAGAATTAGAAGCATTAGCATTTGCTTGAGCCGAATTTGGCGCTTTAACTGCAACCGCACCACCCTCTTGCATGATGGCAACCAAGTCACCAACTTTAACGCTATCTCCTTCTTTTACT
>JBMSPZ010000074.1:0-7138 GCA_049423025.1 Rickettsiales bacterium | reverse complement strand
TTTTTAATGCTTTAGATGATGATTTAATCATTTCTTTTGATGCTGATTGCACCCACAATCCTGAACAGCTCAAAGATATGATTAAGATTTTTGAGGAAAAAAAATTAGATTTTATGGTGGCTTCAAGATTTGTAAATTCAAGCTCTATTAGTCATTTTCCAAAATATCGGATTTTAATTAGCAAAAGCATTTCATTATTTCTACAATTTTTCTTTCCAATTCGCTCCAATTCTTGCAAAATTCAAGATTACACTAGCGGTTACAGAATTTATAAAAATTCTTGCTTAAAAAAAATTTATGAAAAACTAAATATAAATTTTATTGCAGAAAAAGATTTTACCTGCCTAATTGAAATTTTAATCAAATTAAAGCAATTTGATATTATAAATAGTTTTGCCGAATACCCTATTAAGTACGAATATGGTGAAAAAATTGGAGCAAGCAAATTAAGGCTTGGCAAAAATTTAATTAGATTAATTATCTTATTTTTTAAATTAAAAACTAATTCTTTTAAAATAAATTTTAGGAATTAAAATAAAAAAAAATTTTTAGTTTATGAAATACTAAATTTAACAAAATTAACCTATTTTTTTTATTAAAATGTCTGCTATTAGAAGAGTTGTTATCACCGGTATTGGTGCCGTAACCCCATTATCATCAAATGCCGAAGCTAGTTGGAGCAAAATTATCAACAATCAGTCAGGTCTTGGCAATATTACTATATTCGACCCAGCTGAATCTCCTTGCAAAATCGCGGGCGAAGTCAAATATGGCAATGAACCAGATCAATTCAATCCAGATCTTTATATTGACCCAAAAGAACAGCGCAAGATGGATCGTTTTATTCATTTTGCCGTAGCGGCAGCCGATCAAGCCATTAAAGATTCTGGCTGGGTTGCCAACACTGATGAAGAAAAATATCGCACAGGAATTATGATGGGTTCTGGCATTGGAGGTCTTCCTGCCATCGAAAAAACTGTTATTCAAATGAAAGAAAAAGGTATCAAAAAAATTACCCCATTTTTTATTCCTCAAAGCCTTATCAATCTCGCTTCTGGACAAATTTCTATTCGTCATGGATTTATGGGTCCAAATCATGCAGTGGTTACTGCTTGCGCTTCTGGTGCCCACGCTATTGGCGATTCAGCTCGAATGATTCAATTTGGCGATGTTGATGTTATGGTTGCAGGCGGAGCAGAATCAGCGATTTGCGAATCTGGAATTGGCGGATTTGCTGCCCTTCGTGCTTTATCAACTAGTTTCAACGAACAACCAACCAAAGGCTCTAGACCTTTCGACAAAGATCGTGATGGCTTCGTTATGGGAGAAGGAGCAGGTGTTATAGTCCTTGAAGAACTAGAACATGCCAAAAAAAGAGGAGCCAAAATTTATGCCGAAGTTGTGGGCTATGGCTTATCAGGTGATGCCTATCACATGACCGCCCCAGAATCAACTGGAAGAGGCTCTACCTATGCCATGAAACTGGCTCTTAATCATGCCAAAATTACTCCCGATAAAATCGATTATATTAATGCTCATGGCACTTCTACTCCTCTTGGCGATGAAATTGAAGTTGGAGCTGTCAAAAAAGTTTTTGGTGATCACGCCTACAAATTATCAATGTCTTCAACTAAATCAGCAATTGGACATTTACTTGGTGCTGCTGGAGCTGTTGAAGCTATTTTCTGTGTTCAAGCTCTGCGCGATAATATCGCTCCACCAACTCTTAATCTTGAAAACCCATCAGAAGGTTGCGACATCGATTTAGTTGCTAATCATGCTAAAAAAAGAAAAATTGATTATGCCATGTCTAACTCCTTTGGCTTTGGCGGAACAAATGCTTGTTTGATTCTTAAAAAATATCACCATGAAACATAAAATATTAATCGCCTGCTCCACATTTTCAGTTGTTACTTTCTTGTATGTTTTTTTAGCATTTGCAATTGTGGCATATTTTAATGCCCCTAATTCTTATCACCGCGAAGATAAAAGATTTATCATCGAAAGCGGTCTTACTCTTCGCGAAGTTGTCGATAAGCTTCACCAAGAAAAAATTATCAAAAGTCCATCAGCCTTTTTATATATAGGTCAATTAATTAAAGGTGTTGACCCTAAAGTTAGATATGGCGAGTATTTTTTTGAAAAAAATATTTCCTATTACAAGATTCTTCACAAAATGATCCGTGGCAATATCTTTTTTAGAAAAGTTACCATCGCCGAAGGCTTATCTTCTCACTCCGCTTTAAATATCATCGCAAAATCCTCAGGCTTAATTGGCAATCCTCCTGAAAAAATTCGCGAAGGTTCGCTATTGCCAGAAACTTATTTCTATTCATATAACGACACCAAGCAAGGAATGGTTAAAAGAATGCAAGATGCCATGCAAAAAGCCATTGACGAACTCTGGGAAGGTCGTGACAAATCAATTCCTGTAAAAACCAAAGAAGAAGCCATTATCTTAGCTTCTATCGTTGAAAAAGAAACCAGTCTTGAATCGGAACGCGGATTAGTTGCCTCGGTTTTCACTAATCGTTTACGTAAAGGCATTAAATTACAATCCGACCCAACCATTATTTATTCATTTACTCTTGGCGACAAAAAATTAGAAAGACAAATTCGAGTAAGTGATATTCAAAACAACTCTCAATTTAATACCTATCACATTTACGGTCTCCCTCCAGCTCCAATTTGCAATCCCGGACTTGCTTCAATTAAAGCGGTTCTTAATCCGCCATCGAGTGATTATATTTACTTTGTTGCAAGTGGAAGAGGAGATCATATTTTTGCCTCAACTCTTCAAGAGCATAACATAAATGTCGCTAGATATCGTCGCTATATTTATGAAAGAGCGCAACAAATGGCAAAGCCAGAACAAACAACCGAAACCAATGCCAATAATAATATCAGCGAGCAACCAGCCTCAGCCCAGTAATTCTAAAAATTACCAATAATGCTAGATGGAATTTCCAATCAAATTAAGGCTTCCGACCCCGAGCTATCAGTTTGGGTAATGGCTTCAGCTGGCTCAGGAAAAACCAAAGTTTTAACCGATAGAATTTTACGATTACTTTTAAATGATGTCGACCCAAGTTCAATCCTATGTTTAACCTATACAAAAGTAGCCTCGGTGGAAATGCAAAAAAGACTAAATCGAGAATTACAAGAATGGGCTATTTGTGAACCAGAAATTTTACAACAAAAACTCGAAAAATTATTACAAAAAACTCCACATAATTTTCAAATAACCAAAGCCAAAAATTTATTACAAAACTATCTTGATAGTGAATATAAGATTAAAATTCAAACCATTCACAGCTTTTGTCAATCAATTTTAAAAAATTTTCCCTTCGAAGCAAAAATTCCAATTAATTTTGATTTAATCGATGAAAATAAATCTAAAATTTTATTAAAGAATTGCCAAAATAAAATTTTATCCGATAGCCTATCAAATCATGATTTATCTGCATTAATTGCCAAAATTAATGCCAAGATTTCCGAACAAACATTCGATAAATTAATATCAAAACTTCTGGAACATTCGCCAAAGATTTATGCCTTAAAAAATCAGTTTTTTACAATTGAAAATGCCATTTTTGAACTTTTTAAAAGCTATGGATTTGAAAACTTTAACTCAGATTTCTCACAAATAATTCAACATTATTTTAATAATTTTTTAAACAAAATTGACCTTGAAAAATTACAAAAATTTACCAGCAAAATTCCAATCGACAAAAAAAACGACTCGGATTCCGGCAAAAAAATTGAAAAATTTTTAAACCAGCCAAATATTGAAAATTTTCAACCATTTTTATATTCAGCTTTTTTTAACAGTGAAAATAATTTTCGGAAATTTAGTAAAGATTTTAGCGCGCAAAATCAAAATGAAATTGATTTTTTTAAGAATGCAATCTTGGAATTCTCAAAAAATTATTATGGCTTAAACACATTAATTTCAAGCTCTGAGCTTCTGATTATTGTCGACAAAATCTTGAGTTATTATCAACAAATTAAATTCGCCAATGGCTATTTAGACTATAACGACCTGATTCATCGCACCAATATTATGCTTCAAAATTCTGAGCATCAAGATTGGATTAAATATAAATTAGATTATAGCTTCAATCATCTTTTGGTTGATGAAGCGCAAGACACCAACCCTACGCAATGGTCGATTATAAAAGCGATAACAGATGATTTTTTTTCTGGAATTTCTAGTTCGCAACAACCTCGAAGCATTTTCATTGTAGGTGATGAAAAGCAGTCGATTATGGGCTTTCAGGGTGCAAATATTTCGCAAACTAAGGAATTTCATCAATATTTAAAACATAAATCCGACAATATTTTACAAGATATTGACCTAAATTTTTCCTTTCGTTCGGGCAAAGCAATTTTGAAATTAGTCGATTTAATTTTTGCCGATAATGCCCGCAAAGAAGCAATTACCAAGGTTCAGACTTATAGTAATCATATTTCATTTCGCCAAACCAAGGGTTATGTAGAAATCTGGCAAAATGACAAAGTCAAAGAATTTTTATCACTCAACCAAAAGCCTTCCTTAAAAGATATTCCTTTGGATTGGAACCTGAATTTTCAGCCCGAATTGAATGAAAATCACGAAGATATTCTTGCTAAATTCATTGCTCACAAAATTCATCAATGGGTTGAAAATAAAAGATTAATTTCCGATAAAAACCTGCCCGTTCAATATGGCGATATCATGATTTTAGTGCGTAAAAGAAATGATAATTTAATGGAAAAACTCGGCAATTATTTTAACAAATTACAAATCCCATTTTTAAGCGTTGGCAAAATAAAATTTAGCGAAAATCTTTTGATTCAAGATTTTTTGGCTTTAGCCAGATTTGCCCTACTACCAAGAGATTGCTACAACCTTGCCTGCCTCGCCAAATCGCCATTTTTTAATTTAAAAGAAAAAGAATTATTTGAATTTTGCCAAATTAAAAATTCACAAAATATTTCTTTATATGAAAGCTTTGAAGGCTCAAAATATCAAAATAATCTTCAAAAAATTCTAGATCTTGCCAAGCAAAATAATTGTTACGATTTCTATTTTCAAATTCTAAATGATGAAACTCATCAAGAAAATATTTTTGCCAGATTTGGCAATCAAAGCGAAGAAATCATCAATAATTTTTTATTTATTTGCCAAGATTTTACCAACAACAACAATCATAATTTACAAAATTTCTTGGAATTTTGTGAACAAATCGACCCAGAAATTAGCCTTGATTTAGCCAATGCAAATGCCATAAAAATCACCACCGTTCACTCCTCTAAAGGCTTGCAATCGTCGATTGTTATTATTCCCGATGCCATTTACAATTATTATCAACAAAATGATAATAAGGTAGAAATTTTATGGAACCAAAACTTCCCACTTTGGATTAATAAAGATAGCAACTTAAATCCAAATCTAAAAAATTTAATTGACGATTTTAAACATAAAAATTACGAAGAACATCTTAGATTGCTTTATGTTGCCCTAACCAGAGCCCAAGACGAGATATATATTGGCGGTTGCGCCAAAGATTTTGATGAAAAATGCTGGTATCATATAATCAATAACTCCAAAGATGAAGAATTTAATTACAAGTCAGTAGAAGTTATTGATAATTCATATTTTATGCCAAGAAATAATAATATTATTGATTTTAATTTAAAGTTGTCGGAGTCTAACTATTTTATTGAGCAAAAACAAAATATAAATCACGAAAATATCGTCAATGATTCAGTCTATAAAGGCAAAATAATTCATCAGGCTATGGAAATTATTGCCCAAAATTATCAAATGCCAAAAACATGGATTAAACAACAAATTCGCTATTTTCTTGATAATAAAATCAGCGATGATGATCAATTATTACAAGAAATTTTTGCATTATGCGACGATTTTTTAAACTCAAAAATATTTACAGAAATTTTTTGCAACAACTATCAAAAATTTTTTAGTGAATATCAAATTTCCAACCAAAATCAAATTTTTCGTCTTGACCTTATCGGCTTTGGAGTCAATGAAATACTTATCATCGACTATAAATCCGACGAATTAATCAACGAAACTAATCAACAAAAATATTTTGAGCAAATTCTAAATTACCAAAATATTTTGCAAAATTATTATCCTAATCACAAAATCAAAAGTGCCATAGTTTGGCTTAAAAACCTCGAATTAAAATATATTTAAATTTTGGTTTACAATTATTTCTAGTTTTGGTTTTAAGCTATAAAAATTCCAACCCCCTCCCCGAAATTGTTTTGCAATTTCGACCCTCTGAGCCAAGGGAGGGTGATTAAACCGAGTATTCGACCCTTCCGCCAAGGGAGGGTGATAAGCACCACTTTAAAGTTTTTTTATAATAAAAAAATTAAAAAATCACTAAGTCTATTCGACTTTATTAACTTCGCAATTGATAATAAATAAAATCAAGCACTTCAAAACAATTTTTAAAAATTTCCTCATTCCAAAATCTTAAAATTTTAAAACCCCGATATTTTAAAAAGTCATCGCGAATTCTATCGCGAATTACTATATCTTTATCGCCATGTTAACTACCATCCAGCTCAATAATTAATTTTTTTTCAAAACAAACAAAATCAACAATATATTTGCCAATTATTTGCTGTCTCTTAAATTTAAAACCACCGAGTTGTTTACTGCGAATATAATACCATAGCAAGCCTTCGGCATCGGTTTGATTATGGCGTAAATTTTTGGCAAATTGAAGTTTTTTTTGAGAATATGAATTTTTGGTTATCGATACCCCCTCCCCGAAATTGCTTTGCAATTTCGACCCTCCCGCAAGGGGAGGGTGATTACACCGAGTATTCGACCCTTCCGCCAAGGGAGGTTGATTACACCGAGCATTCGACACGCTTTCAATGGGAGGTTGATTACACCGAGCTTGGGATTGATTAGATCGAGTTTTATTGTTATGTTTGGTGAACATATTTAGATTTTATTTGGTTTAATTTAGGTGGTATGAATTTTTAAATTTTTTTTTAGTTGAGTAATTTTAAATTTAATTTTTGAATTTTCAATAAGCTATTTGCTATCGCCATTATCAATCTCGGTGCCATCACCCTCCCTCCGCTTGAGAGGGTAAAATTTTCATCTGGC
>JBMSPZ010000073.1:0-7261 GCA_049423025.1 Rickettsiales bacterium | reverse complement strand
TTTGCGTGGCAAGGGTGTTGTTTGCAGAAATTAAATGAGGATTGGATGAATTCATAAATTAAATTTTATTTGAGTTTCAATTATCGCTATTATATTCTAGATAATATTTTATTTAAACCAATATTTTTTTAATAATGGAATCAAATTCACAAGAAATTTTGCAAGAATTTATCGATGCCAAAGCAATTTTGCAAGGGCATTTTATTTTATCTTCGGGTCTACACTCAGATACCTACATGCAATGTGCTAGGGTGTTGATGAGCCCAAATCGAGCCGAAAAACTATGTCAAATTCTAGCGCAAAAAATAATTCAAAAGCTTGGCAATAATTTTGCTGATATAGTGCTTTCACCTGCTATGGGTGGTGTGGTGGTTGGTTATGAATTGGCTCGTCAATTAAATTTAAATTCTATTTTTTGTGAAAGAGTGAATGGAAGCTTTGAATTGCGAAGAGGATTTGAAATTTTAAAAAAATCTAGAATTTTGGTAGTTGAAGATGTTATAACCACAGGCAAATCGTCGCTTGAAACCTTCAAAATTGCCGAACAATATGGCGCCAAAATTGTGGCGGAAGCTTGCTTAGTTGATAGAAGTAATGATGAAAATTTAAGTGAAAAATTGCAGGTGCCAGTTATATCCTTGCTTAAAATTCAGGTTAATAGCTTTGATGAAAATAACATTCCTTTGCATTTAAAAAATATTCCCGCCATCAAACCCGGTTCAAGATTTATCAAAAATTAAATTAAATAATTCTGATTAAAAATTAATTCAATTTGATGTTTTTTTAAAGATTGTTATCAAACTTAAATGATAAATAAGATTATGGCAATTGAAAAGGTCTTATTTAAAAACATTTTATTAAGTTTTAAAAAATGATTCACAAATGACCTTGAAAATTAACAAAAAACTTTAAAAAAACAGACAAATTATCATGTGAGGTTATAATTTTTAGAAAATTAAATTTTTTTGTTAATTAAAAAACCAGCACAATAAAAATTTAATAAAGATTTAGAAAAAGCCCAATTTTTTATTATAAGGATGTTAAGTTTATCGACTACCCCTCCCACTAAGATCTTGATTAGCACTGATTTTTTGTGTATTTGGAAGATTGATGGATGCACCATCTTTAGAATTAGCTTCTTTTACTCCTACTACATATTTTTTAAAAACTGCAAAGCAACCAGCAACCTCACCTTTAATAGCCTGAGTTTTATCAGGGGGGACTTGCGACAAACTTGTTTGTGGTATTTCTTTAGGCGAAGAGTCTTGACTAGTATTAGGTCTTGTATTTGAAACAGCAACTAATTCAGCTGTTACAGTAGTACTACGAGTATCTAATTCTTTTTTAGTAAAATAGCTCGCCACTTTAGATACAAATCCAGTTACTTTGCTTTTAACCGTATCCATAAAGCTTTGTTTTTGCTCTTGTCCCTTTCCAGTTAGTAAATTTTTATTCTCATCATACAAAGCTTTATCATTTTTAAAATCATTAGATTCGGAAATTTCATTAAATGAATATAATGAAGCTGATTTTGAGCTTATTTCAAATTTAACTCCTTTTTTAGTTTCAAGTTCTAAATTACCATAAAGAAAACTTGGTATAAGGGATTTTTCTTTATTAGCTAATTTTATAATTGATTCAGGGGTTAGTTTACGCCAATCATCTTTTAATAAACTTGCTTCTCTAAATCGCCTTTGAATAGTTCTTGCTTCCTCAGTACTTTCTTCCATAGCAATTTTTTTTAAACTTGTTGTAAA
This sequence comes from Rickettsiales bacterium, assembly GCA_049423025.1. Lineage (GTDB taxonomy): Bacteria > Pseudomonadota > Alphaproteobacteria > Rickettsiales > UBA1997 > CAILUF01. Next base: position 5,504 of record JBMSPZ010000073.1, on the reverse strand, counting down.
ATGATCATCTTTAGTGGCTATTGATTCTGCAATACTACTTGAGCTTTCTCCATTAGTTAATTTAAGATTGTTTGCTTGACTCGATATTTTGTCTTTTAAATTCTGCTTAGAATCTTTGTCATCTATCAAACAATCCGACATTTCATATATTGTTTTTAAAGAATTCAAATCAATTTTCAGATCTAATAATTTTTTTTCAATTGCAGATTCTAGACTTTTCTTAAATTCTTTTAATTTAGCCTCACCTAAAAAAATACGAGATCCACCTGCTACAATTTTTAATTGATCATTCGATTCTTTTTCTATTGAATATGTTGTTGTCGATTTTGCTATATTTCCATCATTAGTTTCAAATGTTAATTCAAATTTATTTTTCCCAACATTACTTATTATTAAACTAGATTTTGAACCGGGTTTAATGTTATTTTCTAAGATTATTTGTTCCTGTGATAAATAATAGTTTGGATCGAGATCTCTTGCCATTTGCTTTAAAAAATCTTGACTCAAAGCGTGTGTTTCTTTTTTAACTTTATTTTGATCTTTATCATAAATATTTAGTGTTAATTTTTCTTCATTTGTTCCTTTGGCCCGTAATTCAGTTAATTGACTTCTACTTATTTCAAATTTAGCCTCCCCTCCGTTACGGGAAATTAAAAAAATATCATCTCCTGTATTTTGATTATTACTTTCCTTTTGCTTTTTTTCGATTAGAACAAATCCAATTCCCTCCTTATCCCTTATTTCTTGGGCTAATTTTTCTGATTCATGATCTTTAAATGATATTATTTTTGAAGTAGATATTTTATCTTCTTTATATATACTAAAATCTTCAGGTTTTTCTCTTTCTCTTGCTCTTTCTCTTGCTCTTTCTTTTGCTCTTGCTCTTGCTCTTTCTCTTTCTTCTTTCATTATTAGTTGGCGTTGATCTTCAAATTCTGTATTTCTTTCTTTATCATTTAAAGATGTTTCTTTTCCTTCTGATCCTTTTATTGCACGACCTGAAGCGTTTAATCGATTTTCAGCAAAGCCTGTATGATAATCATTTTCTCTTTGACCTTGCAATTCATACCAACTAGAGTTTGGATCTCTTAAATAAACTGGAATGCGGGGTTCACTAGAACCAAATGTACTATCAGCATGTCTTGTTACCATAACTTTTAATTATTAAAAAATTAAATTTAAATATGGTCGGATTGTAAATTTGACAATGTTAATTTTCAACTATTTTTTAGTATAAAATATGAAAAGCTGTCATGAAGTGCTAGAAAGGAGGCATTTATAATGTTGTTAGAAACGCCGATTGTGCTAAATTTGTTGTTGTCTGCGTCAATTGATTCGATTTGCACTCTGGTGATAGCTTCGGTTCCATCTGATGGGCTTAAAATTCGAACTTTGTAATCGATAAGTTTAGTATTTTTTATACTAGGATATTTTTTGATTAAGGCGCTTCTAAGGGCGTTGTCAAGAGCATTGACTGGACCATTGCCTTTGGCTTTTGCCTTGATAATTTTTGATGAAATTTTAATAGAGATTTCTGCTTCAGCTTGAATTTTAATTTGATTATTTTTGTCTAGAAAGCGTTGGTCGATAACTTTAAAACTTATCAATTCAAAATAATTAGGCACAATTGATAAGGTTTTTTTGGCAAGAATTTCAAAGCTGGCATCGGCTGAGTCATAAGAATAGCCTTTTGCTTCTTGTTCTTTGACAATATTTACTAAATCGGCAATTTTTTGGTTATAATCCTCGTCATCTTTGATTAAATTAATTGATTTTAATCTTGAAATTATATTGGATTTTCCAGCTTGGTTTGATACTAAAATCATGCGTTGGTTTCCAATTAATTCTGGGTCAATATGTTCGTAGGATTTGGCATTTTTAGCAACTGCCGAAACATGCAAACCACCCTTGTGAGCAAAAGCATATTTGCCAACAAAGGGCGCATATTTGTCGGGTTCTTTATTTAAAATATCATTTAAAAAATTTGATAATTTTGTTAGATTTTTAATTTGTGCTTTATTGATGCCAATATCATAATTTAATTTGAGCGATAAAATCGGTATAATTGAGGTAAGATTGGCATTACCGCATCTTTCGCCAAGGCCGTTGATAGTACCTTGAACCTGCCTAACTCCTGCCTCTACCGCCATAATTGAGTTGGCAACTGCATTGCCTGTGTCGTTATGGCAATGAATGCCTAAATTTTTTCCCGGTATATGTTTTACAACTTCTTGAACTATGGCTTTGATTTCGCTTGGAAGTGTTCCGCCATTGGTATCGCATAAAATTATCCATCGAGCATTGGCTTGATATGCAGTTTTAACTACATCTAAAGCAAATTGGGGATTTGCTTTGAAGCCATCAAAAAAATGTTCGGCATCAAACATTGCGGTTTTCTTTCTGGCAATAATGTGTTTTATAGAATCAGCAATCATTGCCAAATTCTCTTCCAAGGAAATATTTAAGGCATGTTTTAAATGAAAATCCCAGCTTTTACCAACGATGCAAACCGATTTGGTATTGCTGTTGATAAGGCTGTTGAGGGCATTATCATTGCCCGCCGATGAGTTATTTCTTCGGGTCATACCAAAAGCTACAAATTCTGATTTTGAAGTTTTGGGTAAGTTGGAAAAAAATTCATCATCAGTTGGATTGGCTCCTGGCCAGCCTCCTTCGATATAATCAATGCCAATTTCATCGAGCTTTTTGGCAATTGAAATCTTATCTTGTATAGAAAAATTTACTGAGCTGGTCTGCGCTCCATCTCTGAGGGTTGAATCGTAAATATAAACTCTATTATCCGAAGCCATAATTAATTTAAAAAGATTAATATTCCAATAATTCCAAAAGCTAATGATGCAAGCCAAAATCTAGTGACAACTTTCTGTTCGCTCCAACCTAATTTTTCAAAATGATGATGTATTGGTGCCATTAAAAATACTCTTTTTTTACGAATTTTGTAGGAAGCAACTTGAATTATTACTGATAATGCCTCAATGATAAATAGCGAAGAAATAATTAAAAATATGAATTCTTGTTTACAAATTATCGCCATTAAACCAAGCACTGAGCCGATTCCAAGACTTCCAACATCTCCCATAAATATTTTTGCAGGTTTTAAATTTAAAATTAAAAAACCTAAAATTGCTCCAATCAAAGCAATACAAAGAAAAATTAATTCACCAGAAAACAAAATTTGCGGAATTTCTAATTGTTTGGCAAGTTCCTTATTTGAGCAGGCATGAATTAGAAAAATTAAACATACCAAATTGATAATTGCTGGAACTGAAACTAAGCCATCTAAGCCATCTGTAAGATTTACTGCATTTGAAGTTCCAACAATTACCATTGTAAAAAATATGATATAAAGGGCTAGTGGTAAATAAAAATAATAATGAGTGCCAATTGGTAAAAAAATTTGCCCAGTGGCATGAATTGGGTCAATCAAATTAAGCCATAAAAAGGCAATGCCGATTACAAAAAATTGAATTACGATTTTATAGCTTCCTTTAAAACCCTTGGAATTTTTGTAAAAAACTTTTAATAAATCGTCGGTGAGTCCGATTAAAGCAAAGCTAATCATGACTACACAAACTACTAAAATATAGCGATTAGTGATGTCGATAAAAATTAAAGTAGTAATTAGAGTGGCTAAAATTATGAATATACCGCCCATTGTTGGAGTTTTCTTTTTGTTGAGGAGATGTGTTTGCGGACCATCGCTTCGAATTGGTTGAAAAATATTATTGCTATTCATATAGACAATATATTTTTTGAGCGAAAAGAAGGCTATGGCTAGTGATGAAGTAAAGCAAAGTAAGGCTTTAAGCCAGATAGATTGAAAGATAACAAGATTAGTGAGCACTGGTTTTTAAGGTTAATTTTTCGATAAATTTTTCCATTTTAATGCCTCTTGAACCCTTTAAATATAAGATGTCGCCATCATTTACTAAATTTTCAATTGATTCACTGGCGGTTTTTGAGTCTAGGTAAGTGGTGGCGTTATTTAATTTAATTTGATTTTGAGCCTGATGCATTTGTTTTCCAACTAAAATTATGTGATTAAAATTTTTATCTTGCACAAATTTTAGTAACTCTTGATGAATTTCTTGAGATTTTTCACCGAGTTCAAGCATATCGCCAAGAGCGCAAATAATCCGTTTTTTATTAAGATTTTTGGCAAGATTTAGGCAATTTTCAATACCGGATTTCATTGATAAAATGCTGGCATTATAGGTGTCGTCAATAATGGTAATTTTTTTGTTATTGTGGGTGATGTTTGAAACTTTGCCTCTGCCTTCAGCGCAAGAGAAAGCGTTTAAAGCTTTGGCACCAGCCGATAAATTATTGCCAATTAAATCCAAACAAGCGATGGCGATAACGGTATTGCGTGAAATCGCTGGATTTAATGAATTAATGCAAACCTCAATTTCTTGCTTGGCTCCACTTAATTCTATAGTAATTTTTGAATTTAAATCTTCGGTGGTACTGATATTTTTAATTTGGTAATCGGAATTCTTGTTTTGAGAAAATTTTAAGATATGCGACTCTCTAATTCCAGCTTTTAAAGCTTGAGATTTAATAAATTCATAATGAATATTGTCGTAATTTAAGATTGCAAAACCATTTGGGCAAACTCCAGCAAAAATCTCGGATTTTGCTAGAGCAATTTCTTGTTCATTGGTAAAAAATTCAATATGAACTGGGCCAACATTGGTAATAATGGCAATGTGAGGTTGGGCAATTTTTGAAAGATGAATAATTTCGTTTAAGTGATTCATTCCCATCTCAAAAATAGCGTATTTGCAATCCGCTTCAAGATTTGCCAAAGAGAGGGGAAGACCGATATGATTATTTAAATTGCCAAAATTAGCAAAGGTTTTGCCTTGCGATTCAAAAGCCATTCTTAACATCTCTTTGGTGCTTGTTTTGCCAACGCTTCCAGTGATTGCAATGATTTTTGCTTGAGTTCTAAATCGAGAAAATTTTGCTAAATCATTTAAGGCTTCGTAACAATTTTTTACTAAAATTAAATTTTGAATATAATCTGGATTCAAATTCTCTGGGATTCTCTCGGCAATTGCATAGCTCGCACCTTGATTTAATACTTCTTCAATAAAATTATGACCGTCATTGACCGCACCTTTTAATGCTACAAAAATTGAATTTTCTTTTACTTTTCGACTGTCAATTACTACATCAATTGTTGGTAGGTTTAGTGTGGTAATTGGTTGAATTAATTGGTCTTTAAGTGCCAAGTATAATTCTTTAATGGTCCATAATTGCATATTATTTTTTAAATTCGTTAATAAAATTTTCAATTTCATTTAATTCAAAACGAGCTCCAAATTTTTGGATAATTTTGCTGGCTAAAAAATTAGCAAAATCTGCACAATCCATAAATGATTTGCCGTTTTGGAATTGATATAAAAATGCGCTTGCAAAAATATCGCCAGCTCCTGTAGTGTCAATAACATTTTGCACTAAATAACCTTTGGCTGAAA
>JBMSPZ010000072.1:0-7319 GCA_049423025.1 Rickettsiales bacterium | reverse complement strand
CACAACTTACACTTATTGAATTCGTTTTTTAATAATTTGGACACGAAAGCGAGCGAAAGCGAGCGATAGTGCCCTTTAGGGCGAACAAATGCGCTTATAGCATTTGTGAGTCACAACTTACACTTATTGAATTCGTTTTTTAATAATTTGGACACGAAAGCGAGCGTGAGCGAATTAAAATTAAAAATTTCATAAAAATCTATGATCGAAGAAAAAATGCCATTATATTTGTTTAAATTTGGTGAATATGAATATATGAAAAAACTTTACGAAGAAGGCGAGTTATTTTTTAACACAATTTATTATTTCAAAAAATTAGAAGATGAAAATTTACGGGGAGATAAAAATGAAAACTTAAGTCATTGTTTACAATCCTCTTCAACAAAAATAAAAATTAACAATGAAATTATTTATACTACTGGATCAATTAAAATTTATAATCCTTACAAAGATAACTTCAATTTTACCCATATATTTTCGATGTCTAGTCTTTACGATGAAGAAACTTTAGATTTTGATCATCGAATAAAACAGTTTGGAGATTCATCAATTATAATTTATAACATCCAAGAATTTTTTTTTAGACTTAAAAAAGGCTTAGATAAAATAATTGATATTGGGTACCTAGAATCTTTTAATTACAACAAAGTTAAATATTATGATTTAGATATTCATCATGGTAAATTAGATGTTTTTAGCAAATCACATAAATATTCATTTCAAAAAGAATGGAGACTTGGATTGAGATTATCTAATAATAATTCAGAACCCTATTCGCTTAAAATTGGAGACTTAACAGACATTGCCAAAATTGTTAAGACGGAGGACTATCTCAATGGCAAAATTAAGTATTATTAAATATTTTAAAAATACATTAGAATGATTTATTACTATTCTTTTTACCTCTTTAATTAATATATATATATTAACTGGGAACTTTTTTTATTTTTCATAATTATTGTTATTGAGTTTATAATATATATTTTATGAAACTTTTGGTCTTTATTCATCTTTATTAAATTATATTTTGCCTTACCTCACTTAACAATCCTTGAAGCCCTCGGTGAGAATATAAAATTTCCTTTGCAAAATTATCGGTGTTATCACCAAAAAACTTAATTTTTGAAGTAAATATAAATTTAAAATACAAAAATTTTCTTTATAAATGTCTATTCCCCCTCCCAAAATTTTCTTGCAGAAAATTTTACCCTCCCACCTAGGGAGGGTAATAACACCGCTAATTTTGCGGGAGGAAAATTTTACCCTGACACATGTATGGCTAGGTTGATTAGACTGCTTTGAAAGTTGAGATTTCTACCACCACCACCCACGACTCAAAGAATTTAACTACCGTTAAATTCTTTTCGTCCACTTCCCCTCAAGGGGGGAGCTCAGAACCACTTGCGTTGCAAGGATATTTCAAAAATAGTTTTTTTACTAAAATTAATGTAGTGGTGTAATCCCGCCTATCTATCTTGGGTTTGATGATGTATATTATTATTTTTTCTAAATTAGTTGTTTATAAAACTAATAAAATAATAAAATGATTGCTTGAAAACTTTAGTTTATATTTTATCTTATAAAAAATTTATTTTTTAAATATTTAGTTATGGTAAATAAATTATTATCAAGAATAAATCCGCCAATTAGTGCGGAAAAAGCTATAAAGATATCTGATGAATATCAATTTAGAGTAATTTCTACCAAAGAAGAAGCTGACAAATTCAACGAATGTGCTCCATTATTAATTTCAGTTGCCAAAGCATCAATAGAGGCTCAAGAAAGGGAAATTTTAAAATTTGGCGCCCGCGATACAAAATTTTATTTGGAAAAAGAAGATGAAATATTTGGTCATAGATTAGCTGATGGCAATCACTTGATTTTAGTAATGGAAGATATTAATGGAAAAGCTTTAGGAGCTATAGAAGTCAAAATATTAAATATAGAAAATGAAGGTGATGAAGGCGAGAATCCAAAAATTTTTATTGGAGCAGCTGGAGTATTTAATGATCAGCGTAATAAAGGGATTTTAGGTAGGTTAAATAATTTTGCATTACCATTTATATTAAATGAAGCAAAATTAGATTCTAAAATAATCACTTTTGAAACCACAATGAAGTCGGTAGAATTCACCGAAGGATCAGCTGAAATTTGCCACGCAATACCTAATTTAAAAATATGGGGCTCAACTTTTCGTGCAATTAATGAGGATGTTGAAATTAATGAAAAATGGTTATTAGAAGATGGCGGTCATAAATTTGAAAGAAAATATTCGTTGAATGATTTTTTAATAGAAGCGCTTAAAAAACCCTTGATTGACGAAGACAAAGTTCATCAATGGATTTTACACGCAAAAGAACTTGAAAGACCAAATCGAGCAATAGATCTTGATGGATGCGCCATGAGAGTCAATTGCCATGATTTGGAATCACTTCTTATAAAAATGCAAAATAAATATAAACTTAATAATGTAAATTTATCTTTAGAAGCACCACAAAGCTCAACATCACCAAAAACATCTACAAAACTAGATCAAGAAAATAAAACAACTACTAGGCAATCTCCTAACATATAGAATTAAAAAAATTAGATTGGCAAAAGCTATTTTTATTTTATGCACTAAAAATAAAATAGAAAAATTAATTTAAATAATTATTTATTAGTGGAAATTATAATATTAATTTTTAATAATAAAACAAAACTTAACCAAAAAATTTAAATAATCATGCCTACTAGAGCCTGTCAAGAAATCACCAAAAATGCGTTAACTAAGAAAGAGTTAAAAACGCTTGCAGATTTAGCAACTGAAGCAAATGCTCAAAGTATGGATGTTGACAAAACTTCATCTATAGCAGCCATTTCTTTAGGTGTGCCTTTATTTGCTAAATATGCGTATGAAGAACAATATTTTAATTATAGTGATCAAACTACTCCAATGGAAATTGGGCAACAGTTGTGCACTACCTTATTATTTTTCGCTACAACCAAATTATTGTTATTTTATGGCTTAAAAAAATGTTTACCTCTTGTCGCGCAAGATGATATAGATAATCCAGAATGGGGTTATAACAAAATGAAAACAAAATTTCTTGAAATTGAAAAAGATAGATATGACAAATCGCTAAATTTACAAAAAAAAATTGAAGAAATCTCAAAAAATTCGAATGGCGTAATTGAATTACTTGCCAAGGGTGATTTGGAGAAGACGCTTAAATCAAGATCAGAAAAGATTGAAGATAAATATCAAGAATTTTTATTTGAAGATTCAGAAAGTTTTGTCAAAAGCTATCAAGAAATTCATCACCAGAACCCATTTATTGTTAAGTTTGCAGTTAATTTATATAAAGATACAAACAGGTTGAAGGCTTTTCAAAAATATATGGAAGATTTTCCTTTCACTAAAACCTCAATTCAAGAAAGCGAAGATGCATCAAATCTAGGTAAACTAATAGTAGAAATCGAATTAGGAAATCCTGAGATTTATGACAACCCCAATATAAATATGGAGTCTTTATTGAAAAATCTATATAAATTAGCTGACGATCAAAAAAAATACCAACCAAGACCAATCAATTTAAGCGGTACTCACGATTATAAACTTGCCAATTTAAAACCACTAGATTCTGCCCAAGTCGAAAATAATCATTCAGAAAATGCTATAATAATTCAAGAAAATCTTAGCAGTTTAACCGAAATTTTTGAGAAGGAAGATTTAAAAACTTTATATAGTTTTAAATATGAAGATAGCGAAATAAAAGATTCCTCAAAACATTTAAAATTTGAATTTGAAAATGAAGAAATTTGTGAAATTTTTAAAAATAATTTAAGTAAATTCAAATCACATTTTACCATTAAAGAAACAACTATAGAAGATGATTCAAGGAAAAAAAAGCCTATTGATGCAGAAAAAACTATTGATAAAAAATCTTTTATTATGGTTTTAAAAGATACGAAATTAGATAAAGATGAATTAAGTGAAATTGCTAAACAAATAAAAGATGAAATTAAAGAATTAGAAATTACAAAACTAGATAGGCTAAATGATGAATTAGTTCAAGAATTATCAAGCATTATCGATACTGAAGAGGCTAAAACCAAAATATTAGCTATTAAAGAAAATAGTGTAAAAATCAATAATATTCAGAGCACAAATCCTAAAAAATATGCTGATAATTTTAAAAGGCAATTTGAGGTCTTGTCATGGTTTTTATCAAGTGAAGCCGAAAATCAATTCGAATTTTCCAGAGAAAATTTTAATGAATTGATGAAAAAAATTCCCAAAATTCTCGGAGATAAAAATTTTTTTAAAGCAGAAACAAATCAAGATATAGTTAGGGTAAAATTTAATAAAAATGTGGCATTTAGATCTGATTTATCTATAAGGGATTACGCTTTAGAAAAATTCAAAAGCTTAGAAAGTGCGGTTCAGGAAATCTATATAGAGCAACAAGAGGCTATCGCAGAATTAAGAGAAAATTTTGAATTTACATCAAGCGGTCCTAATACTGAATTAAAACCAATTGCAATTGAAGGCGGTCATTCGTCAGTTCATGAAAATCGCGAAATTTTGGAAGCGGTCAATATCTATGTAAAATTTTATGCAGATAAATCTTCAACCTCATCATCAATTAAATCAATTACTCAAGCACAGTCGATAACGGATTTTTCTTTTGGAATTTTAAATGAAATTGAATTTAATGCATCAAAATATCGAGGACGCGAAAAAAAATTGAAAGAAATATTTCATGAAAAATTAGATTTATTAGCCAAAAAAATTACCACTGACGCCCCAAATCCTTTACCTCAAGAGACCGAAGAGCGCGCCAAAAGTCTAATTTATTTTTTACTAAATTACAGCTCAGGAGATGCTGAGGCAACTGCAAAAGACATATACTACTTACAAGAAAGAGGGGATTTTAAAGGCTATCACCATGGACTTGGTCATGCTTCGGGCAATAATGCGCATCAATTAAACAAATTAATTACAACCCTTGATAGACTCACAGAATTTGCCGATGATAAAGAAAAATTAACTCTAGAAAAATTAGAAGAATATCACCGTAAAATCATTAAAACCGATGATAAGGAATTGCAAATTGTAGAAAAAACTGCCGAAGATCTGGTTGGTAATTTATGCAATCTACTTCAAAAATATCCCACCACCGACACATTACAATTCGCCAAAGATAAAATTTGCCAATTGACCCTTTCAGAAGTTGAATCAAGAGAAATTTCTGTAGAACAATTTATTGAAAAGAAAGCAAAAATTATTGAAAGCTTAACAAAAGATCCTAAAAAATTTGCTACTTTAAAACAACAATTTGATGAAAGATTTTTAAAAAGCCAAACTCAAAGAAACACTGATATAACAAGATAATTTTAGATTTTTTAATTGGTTTAATACTTATATAAATTCTATTTTAATTTGATAATTAATATTCCTCGTTCTCAATAAAAATTGTCAAAATTAAACAAAATTTTTTGATTGAAAGAAAACTTGATGCAAATAAATTTTTAAGATTTAAATTTATAAAATTCTTAAATTTATTTAATACTCATGAAAGTATCAGCTTATGGCGTTAAAAGCCCAAATACTCCTTTAGTCCCTCTTGAAATCGAAAGAAAATCGGTTCAAGCTCAAGATGTTGCCATAAAAATTTTATATTGCGGAGTCTGTCATTCCGATTTACATACTGCCAGAGGAGAATGGGGTGGCACTCGCTATCCATGCGTTCCTGGCCATGAAATTGTTGGCGAAGTAATTGAAATTGGCAACCAAGTTCATAAATATAAAATTGGCGATATTGTTGGTGTTGGATGTTTAGTTGATAGTTGTCGAACTTGCAATTCGTGCGAAGAAGGTTTAGAAAATTATTGCGAAGGACCAAATGGAGCCACAGGAACCTATAATGGTAATTTTGCTGGCACTCTTGACAATACATACGGCGGTTATTCCAGCAAAATTGTAGTTGATGAACATTTCGTTTTAAAAATTACGCATAATCTAAAAGATTTACCTAAAGTTGCTCCTTTGCTATGCGCAGGAATTACCACCTATTCACCACTGCGACATTGGCAAGTTGGACCTGGAAAAAAAGTTGGAATTGTTGGTATTGGTGGTCTTGGACATATGGGCATCAAACTTGCCAAGGCAATGGGTGCTTATGTGGTAGCCTTTACCTCATCGCCTTCCAAAATTGAAGATGCTAAAAAATTAGGTGCCAATGAAGTTGTGGTTTCAAGCGACAATTCACAAATGCAAAAACATTTTCGTAGTTTAGATTTTATATTAAATACCGTTGCTGTTTCGCATAATCTTGATAATTATTTAAATTTATTAAAGCGCGATTCTACCATGACCATGGTTGGAGCGCCGTCACACCCTCACCCATCTCCAGCAGTTTTTTCATTAATTTTTGGACGCAGATCCTTAGCTGGGTCACTGATTGGTGGTTTAAAAGAAACTCAAGAAATGCTAGATTTTTGTGCAAAACATAATATCGTTTCAGATATCGAAATGATTAACATGAAAAATATTGAAAATGCTTATGAGCGTATGCTCAAAAGCGATGTTAAATATCGATTTGTAATTGATATGGCAACATTATAATTCCAAAAAACATTATGAAAAAAATTATTTTAACTTTAGCCTTCTTTTGTTTATACCAAACAAAAACCTTTGCTCAACAGCCAAATCCTGAAAATAATCGCCAAAATAATTATCGCCAAGAAGAAAGAAAAAGACAAATTGCCGAACCAAATTTTGCCATATTAAATCCATGATATTTATCTGCTGAAAATCTAGAGCTTTTAAAGCAAGAGCAATAACTTCACAAACAAAATGTAAAAAAAATTACAGGAGTAGATTTAATTATTGGCGAAGAGGAAAAGAATTTATCACAAGAAGAGCACAAATCCAGAGCCGAAAATATTCGTAATTCCATGCAAAATCTTCCAGAAAATAAAAAAACTGAATTTCAGCAAGAAATGCAAAGACATCGCCAGCAAATGAAAAATATTACTGGCATTGAATTGCCAATGCCCGATGCAAATCGAAATAATCCAACAGGTGGAAATGCCAAAAGAAATTGTCAAATATCATCACCAGAAGAAATGCAAAAACATCGTCAAGCTATGGAGTCTTTGCCCGCAGATAAAAAAGAATTGGTTAAAAAAGAATTTATAAATGGATTAGAAAAGTGGGCCAACGAAAACTCAGCCTTGATTAATAAATTTTTCCATAAAACAGATGCCCCGCTAGAGCAACTGAAGCTGTACAAATTCAACTAAAAGGTCTTATGGGTAGCCCGAGGTAAACT
>JBMSPZ010000071.1:0-7342 GCA_049423025.1 Rickettsiales bacterium | reverse complement strand
ATCCAAGAAATATGATATAAATCCAAATAATTATTATTACAGAGATGAAAAAAACGCTAATTGGCTTTCTTATGAAAAAGAAAATATTTCCGATGATAAATTTATCATTATCGATAAAAACCCAGTTCAAGATGATTTTAATAAAAAATATCACGATGATTTAATCATCGACAATTCTAAAAATCAGAATCAACCAATTCCAACTAAAACCAAGGAAAAAGTTAATAATAATCAAATTAAATTTGGCTTAGAAAATCTCAATGGTGAATATGTTTATAATTTCTATAGTAACTCAAGATTAACAAACACCACCAAAAACCAAATTAAAAATCTTTTAATGTCAAAAATTGAACTTGAAAATCATTTTTTTTCCAGATTGTTAAGAACAAATTTGAGTTTTTCAAAATCCTTAAATTCCGCTAATAAGTCAAAATTTTATCAATACAACTCTTCCAATCCAAATAATCCTCAGCAAATTACTGAAAAATATTTATCAACCACTTCGAATAATTACAAAGAATTCAATTTTCTTTCTTCTATTCAATTATTTCAAGACTATATAAGATTAAATTTAGGATATAGATATAACCAATTAATCTTCGATGAATATAATTTTCAAACCATATCATCAAGTAGCATCGCCAATGGGAATTTTCTTGATGTAATTACCAACAAAAACCCAGTAAAAAGAAATGGTAATTTTAATACCAAATATAAAATTCCTTTTGTTGGACTTGAAATTAAGTTTCCAATAATTGCCAAAATCACTAATTTCAAAATATCGTCAGCCTATTCAAATAGGGCATCAATTGCCAATAGAATAATTGATAGAGATTTAAATACTACTCAAAAAACCAATTTTAAAAATGCCAAATATTTCAATCTAGGTCTGGAGCTAGAAAATAAAATTTCTAAAAATTTTACTATTAATTTAAATTATAATTTCCAAAAAATTAATTTAGCCAAATCAAAAGTAAAAATTATAGACAACTCTAAAGATAACAATGGGCTTTCTTCAAAATTTTCTAGTTTTGGAATAAATCTCGGTTACAAATTTTAATGAAATCTATTATGCACAAAATTTATATAATTAAATTTTTAATAATCGCATCTTTTACATTTTCTTTAATTCCATTGAAAAATATCGAGGCAAAAACCAACAATCCAAAAGCACAGAACCCCACCAAAGCCGAAAAGAAGAAATCCGAATCTTCAAATGTTGTAAAAAATCCCGAGACAATAGCTAATTCAAACCAAGTAATAAATCCAGAACCGCAAAATGATTTGGTAAGAAAATTTCATGATTCATTTGAAATTGGAATCGGCAAACTTAATGGCAAGGCTCAAGAAATCGTTTATAGTGGCAATAAAAAAATTAGCCACCTAGATTGGTCTCTTCGTGATGTAAAAATGTTATCTTTTAAATTCGATAGCAGATTATCCGAAATTTTTAACATTGGCTTTAAATATTCAAATAATATTGATCATGGAAGTGAACGCGGATTAATGTATGATTATGACTGGCTTGGAAAAGGCTATGATGGCAATATCAATGAAAATAATTGGACCCATCGCTCAATTTCTAAGTTAAAGGTACAAAAAATTCAACAATTCAAACTAACTTCATCATTTAATATTTATAAAGAAATATTTTTTGCCAATTTGGGCTATAATTATGACAGTTTTAAATGGCGAGATTATGCCCAAAACTATATTTATTCTTCTTATAACCAAAATACCGATACCGCTTATAATTTTAGACAAGATATAGGGAGCTTTGGCGGGGTTCGCGCAGTTTCCTATGAACAAAATTTCTTCGTTCCATTCATTGGATTTGCTTTCAAAAATAATTTTTTTGATAAAAAATTAGCTATTGATTTTTATGCCAATTACTCTCCAATTGCTAGAGCTATAGATTATGACAAACATCATTTAACGGGAGTTGAATATAAGCAAAAATTTCGTGAGATGAAATATTATAATTATGGCTTTAATTTAGGCGGTAAAATTTATGAAAATTTTTACGCTGGTTTAGGTTATGATTTTACTTATTATCCTTTAAAAAGGGGTGATATTTTTATGTATAGCAATAACAAAATTTATTTAGCCCGAGATTCTGCGGGCATCAGAAATAAATCCCAAACCGTTTCCTTTAATTTAAAATATAACTTCACTTCAAATTATTAAATATATGAAAACAAACGCTAACTCTATCCGCATAGGAAATGTAATCGAATTTCAAAATCAACTCTGGAAAGTAATTAAACGCGAACATGTAAAACCCGGTAAAGGTGGAGCTTATATTCAAGTGGAAATGAAGAATATTATTACCAACAACAAAACCAACACCCGCTTCGCCTCAAGCGAAGATGTTGATGTTGCTTTTGTTGAACAAAAAAATATGCAATTTCAATATTTTGATCAAGACGAAATTGTTGCTATGGATATGGATAATTTTGAGAGCTTTAATTTTTCTAAAGATTTAGTCGGTGAAGCCCTACCCTTTTTAACTGAAGGTATGAATATTCGCATTGAATATTGCAATTCCAAAGCCATAGGTATCTTTTTACCTGAGCAAGTTAACGCCATTATTTCTCAAGCAGATGCAGTCGTCAAAGGACAAACTGCTTCAGCCTCATATAAACCAGCGATTCTGGAAAATGGCGTACGCATTATGGTTCCGCAATTTATTGAATCAGGTGAAGAAGTCATAGTTAATACCGAAGATTTTAGCTATGTTAGTCGTGCAAAATCAAGCAATTAATATGTTGAAATTTATCAAAATGAACGCTCTTGGCAATGATTTTATTATTATTGACCAGCGTTTTAAGAATAATTTAATTGAGATTTCGCCAGACTCAATTAAAAAGTTATGCGATAGAAAAAATATTGGTTGCGATCAGTTAATAATTATAAAAAATACCGATAAAAATGATGTTATATGTCAAATGTTGATATATAATCAAGATGGCACTGAAAGTGCTACCTGTGGCAATGCAACAAGGTGCGTAGCGGGTTTAATTTTTTCACAAAACCCAAATTTGGATTTTATTAAAATTCAAACCAAAGCTGGCATTTTAGATGCCAAAAAAGTTTCAAATAAAATTATTAAAGTCAATTTAGGTTCGCCAAAAATGCTAAAAGAAAATCTAAATCTTGAAGGATTTAATTTTTATCATTGCGATATTGGTAATCCTCATAGCGTTACCTTTGTTTCTGAGCTTCCAAGCGATGAAATATTTTTTCAAAGTGCTCCAAAAATTGAAGCTAACACCTTTATTTTTCCAAACAAAACTAATGTTGAATTTGCCAAAATTATCGATGATTCAAAAATTGAAGTTCGAGTTTTTGAACGCGGAGTTGGCGAAACATTAGCCTGTGGCTCTGGAGCCTGCGCAGTAGCTTTCACTGCAATTGCTCTACAAAAAATTAAAACCAACATTACCACAATTGCCTTTAAAGGTGGAAATTTACAAATTGAATTTGATGGTAAAAATATTTTTATGATTGGCGATTATAATCAAATATTTGAAGGAATTATTGATGAGAATTTTTTATAAGACTTTGTTCTTATTATTTTTATTTACCCAAAATAGTCTTGCCTTATCTACCGAAAATCGTCTTACCGACCCAGCGCTTGAAGCCAGAGCCATGAATTTATTTTTGATTGTTAAATGTATGGTTTGCAATGGTCAGGTTATTGAAAATTCTGATACAAAATTTGCCCATGACTTGCGTCAATATATCCGCCAAAAGATTACTGACGGCTTAAGTGACGAAGAAATTAAAAGTAATTTAATAGAAAAATTTGGGGATGAAATTTTGATGGAGCCACAAAATTCGCACTTCATGATTATTACTTTAACAGCGATAATCTTCACTTCATTAATATTTTTTTGGTTTTTTAAATTAAAAAAAACCTAAAAAAACTTTTGTATTAATTGCATAAATTTAATTTTTGATCCAAGAGATTATTTTGCGATTTGATTTTTGTGCAACCTAAAATTGTATGAAATAAATGATCATGTTTAACTAAAAGCTTTCCTTGGCGATTTAGCTCATTATTTTTCTTAATTTTGGCAAATTCATTTGGATTATTTTTGATGAATTTATCCGACATCCAAACCATCATTGGCACATTTCTTTGCTCTTTTGGAGCCTTATCCACTGGGGCTCCATGCAAAAATACCTCATTTTCTCCAAGCGATTCGCCGTGATCAGAAGCATAAAAAATTATGGCATTATTATTTTTTAATTTTTCAATCATTTTACTCAAAAAATTATCAAAATATAGCACCGTATTATCATAGGAATTTTGAATTTGCTCTGCTGAATGCCCTAAATCAGGAGTATATTTCGCAAATTCTCGAGGATAATTACTATAATATTCGCGGTGACTACCTCTGGTTCCAAGCACGAAAACTGAATCTTTGGAAATATTTGTATTTAACTCCTCAAGTAAAATTATATCTCCAAAATCATTATATTTCGACAGATATTTTTTGCGTAATTCACTGGCCATCACAATTTTATCTGGGGCGTGAAAATCCTTGTAAATATAAATTCCCGAATCTTTGTTGGCGGAACTTAACACCGTAATTTCAAAACCTAAATCCTTAAAGATTTTAGCAACCGAATATTTTTTTTGATGAATTGATTGGCTAAATTTTATCATCCAATCATCTTGATTTTCGTCGGTAAGCATACAAAGAAGCGATGCCGAAGTTGAAGTAGCACAAGATAATACATCTTTAAAGCTTAATAAATTAGGAATATTACTTAAATTTGGCGTAGTTTCTCGATAATATCCATTAATAGAAAGTCTGTCTGAGCGAAGCGATTCTCCAATCAAAATTACTACTAATAAAGGTTCCTTGGTTTTACCATTATTTTTAAATTGATAATGCTCATAGCCCTGCAAATTCATATTTTTTGAACTTTTATACATCAATTTTATTTCATTATATTGAGCAAATAAATATGATGGCATCATGGCTTCACTTAATGTTTTAAGTTTATAAATTGCAATATATAAATTGGAATTTATCAAGATTATAAATAACAATATTGCAATTAAATTATAAGTAATTTTGGTGATAATATTTTGAGCATAATGCAAAATAAAAATTTTATTTAATTTAAATTCTGAACTTAAACTAAATTTTTTTTGCAATGAACTAATTAACCAGCTAGTTAAGAAAAATAAAGGCAAAACATAAAGATATATCCATGAATCAAAGGCTGAAGAAACATCATTACCCTCGCCATAAAAAAGAGCTGATATAATTATTTGTTCATTAATAATTACACCCAAATGCACCACAAAATAGCTATAAATTAAAGCAATAAAATTTGCCACCAAAATCAAAATTTTAGTGACAAAAATATTTATCGATAATAATAAGCTGACTGCAAGCCCAACCATAACTGAACTTAAAATAATATCAAATATAACCGAAATAATATTACCCTGTTGATTTGCCATGAAGTTGTAAATTCCACCATAATTACAAATAAAAACATGAATTAAGGTGCAAAGAAAAGACAAAATTATCGTTTTAGCAAAAAGTTTTGAATTGCGTTTAAAAGATTTTTTCATTGAAATTTAATAGCGATCTAATTCCTTAGACATTGAATTTAAAAGCATCAGTGAGAAATTTGAAGCCCTCTCTTGAAAATGATTAATTTTTGCTGAGAAAATATTGTAAAAAAATACCGCAGGAATAGCTGCAAATAAACCTATGGCTGTTGCCAAAAGACTTTCTGCAATACCTGGAGCAACAACCGCGAGGCTGGTATTTTTACTCACTGCAATACTTTGAAAAGAATTCATGATTCCCCAAACCGTTCCAAATAAACCAACAAATGGTGCCGAAGAACCGATTATGGCTAATAAATTCAATCCAGATTCAAGCTTAATCATTGCTCGATTCGAAACAATTTGCATATTATTGACCAATCTTTCTTTTAAAGAATTTTTGGCATCATTACCTGCACTGGCTATTTGCTTAATATTATTTGATTTCCATTCGCGAAGGCAAGACAGAAAAATTCGTGCCAAAGGGTGATTATCATTGCTTTTAGCCTGATTAAAAATTTCTTCAAGCGGAACATTATTTTCAAAAGCATCTTCAAAGCGATCGCTTCGATGTTTTAAAATTTTAAATTTGATAAATTTATCAAAAATTATTGCCCATGATATCATTGAAGCAGAAATCATCAGCAAAATCACAAATTGCACGATAATATCTGCCTGAACTATCAAATTTACTAGCGAAACCGAGGATTTATCCATATATTTTTAAAAAATTATTAACCAATTAATATTAATTGGTTGTAAATTATTCTTCAATAACTTCCCTCTTACCCGAAATATTAGGTGGTGTTATTATACCATTTTCTTCCATTTTTTCAATTAAAGTTGCTGCGCGATTATAACCAATTCGAAGTTGGCGTTGCACATAACTAATTGAAGGCTTGCGATCGCGTTTTACAATCATCACAGCCTTATTATATAGATCCTCATCACTTCCAGCTTCAAAATTTCCATCATCATCCGAACCCACAGCCGATGAGTTTGGAAGCGGAACATCAAAAGAAATTTTTTCCGACTCCTCAAATTCTGACAAATCTTGGCTTTTGATGTAATTGACAATATTTTCAATTTCAGTATCCGAGCAAAAAGGTCCATGAACCCTCGTCATTTTACTGCCACCCGACATGTAAATCATATCGCCCTGCCCCAAAAGTTGTTCCGCACCTTGCACTCCTAAAATCGTTCTGGAGTCAATTCTGGAAGTGACTTGAAAGGAAATTCTAGTTGGAAAATTAGCCTTGATCACACCAGTAATAACATCTACCGAAGGTCGTTGCGTTGCCATAATTATATGGATTCCAGCAGCCCTTGCCATTTGCGCCAATCGCTGAACTGAATTTTCTATTTCTTTACCCGCCACCAGCATTAAATCCGCCATTTCATCAACAATCACCACAATAAATGGTAATTTTTTTGGCTCAAATTCAATTTCTTCAATTATTGGTTTTCCATTCGATGGGTCATAGCCAGTTTGCACTTTACGCATTAATTTTTCTCCACTTAAAGAGGCTTTTTCTGCCTTTTCATTGTAGCCTGCGATATTGCGAACCGCAAAACTTGACATCAAACGATATCTCTCTTCCATTTCCGCCACAACCCATTTCAAAGCAATTACCGCCTTTCCCGGCTCAGTAACAACCGGTGATAATAAATGCGGAATACCATCATAAATTGAAAGCTCAAGCATTTTTGGGTCAATCATAATAAATTTACATTCATCGGGGCGAAGTTTGAAAAGCAACGATA
>JBMSPZ010000070.1:0-7449 GCA_049423025.1 Rickettsiales bacterium | reverse complement strand
GCGTTCATAAATTTTTTTCAAAAAAAATTTATTCTCTTGCAATCTTCAAGATTTTTGTATGCTCATTTCATTCGCAAACAAAAATTACTAAGATTGTCGAACCAAGGTTCTCATCCAACCCTCTCACCATTTAAAAAGACTGGCTAAAAGCCAGTCCTTTTAAATGGCGGAGCGGGGGGGATTCGAACCCCCGATATAGCTTTTCAACCATATATCGGTTTAGCAAACCGACGCCTTCAGCCTCTCGGCCACCGCTCCATATTTTTAGACTTCAGTTTAAGGCTGAAGGCTAATATTTATTTTGTAAAAATTTATTTAAAAATTTTTACGGGCAGCCTCTCGGCTAACACCGCAAAATCATATTTTTTTTATTATTTAGTTCAAATCGCTTTTCTCAAAAATTACTTTGTAATTTTTTCGAAGACGATTTTCACCTCAGGGATTGCGTCGCTTTTTTTCAAAAGCTCCTGATCCCGTTTTTTTCTAAAAATGTGCATTTAGCACATTTTTTTAACGAAAAAAACCTCGGCTAACACCGCAAAATCATATTTTTAGACTTCAGTTTAAGGCTGAAGGCTAATATTTATTTTAAAAAGGTTTTTTGTTTTTGTAAAAATTATTAACAATATTTTTACTAAAAATTTTTAAAAATTTTAATTAACCAAAATTAAAAAACCAACGATAATTTATGTTTTTTTCAATCACTAAACATCAAGATTGATAACCTTAAGGGCGTTTTCTTGAATAAAATCACGACGAGGCTCAACCACATTGCCCATCAATATCGAAAAAGTTTGATCGGCTTCGTCAAATTGGTCAATTTTAACTTGTAAAATCGTTCTATTTGCTGGGTCGAGCGTAGTTTCCCAAAGTTGCTCGGCGTTCATTTCTCCAAGACCCTTGAAGCGTTGAATTGAAACTCCTTTTTTGCCCGCCTCCATGATAATGTCGAGTAAATTATTTGGGCGATTTGCTAATTTAGTTTCTTCGCCACGAATAAATTTAATTTCGCTAGCAAAATCTTCGCCGATTTGTTCGATTAATTGCGACAAAACTTGAATTTCAGGTAAATCAAAATTAGATTTTTTGATGATAAAATCAGTTTTAACGCCACGAGTTTCACGGATTAATTCTATATCATCTTCGCTAGAAATTTGGCAAGTCCAAGTGGTTTGCTCATCAGCATTTTCCATAAAAATTTTCTCAATTTTTTTGGCTAAGCTTTTGGCTTTAGTTGAGTTTTGCATCCAGGATTTATCGAATGCCCCAGCCAGTGCTAAATTTTCAGAAATATCCACTGAAATTACTCGACTTAGCGATGAAATTAAATGCGAAAATTTAGTTAATTTCACAATAAAATCTTGTAAATCAACTCCGGTTCTATCCCCTGCTTTTGATTTTAAAATTGCATTAGTGCTGGCATTTTGAATTATATAATTTTGCAGAGCCTGTTCGTTTTTGACATAAACTTCACTGCTTCCTTTTTTCAATTTGTAAAGCGGAGGTTGGGCGATATATAAATATCCATGCTCAATTAATTTTGGCATATGTCGAAAGAAAAAAGTCAGCAATAAAGTTCGAATATGCGAACCATCGACATCGGCATCGGCCATAATGATAATTTTGTGATAACGAATTTTGCTTGGGTCAAAATCTTCATTGCCAATACCAGTGCCAAGCGCTGTTATAATAGTGCCAATTTCTGCTGATGACAACATTTTATCGAATCTAGCTCTTTCCACATTTAAAATTTTTCCACGAATTGGCAATATAGCTTGAAACTTACGATTTCTACCCGATTTGGCGGAACCACCCGCTGAATTTCCTTCAACAATAAAAATTTCCGATTGAGCTGGGTCTTTTTCTTGGCAATCCGCTAATTTTCCTGGCAAGCTAGAAACTTCAAGAGCAGATTTACGACGAGTCAATTCTCGAGCTTTTCTGGCAGCTTCACGAGCTTGTGCAGCCTCTACCGCTTTGCCAACAATGGCTCTGGCATCATTTGGTCGCTCTTCAAACCATTGCGCTAATTTGTCATTTGCCCAAGCTTCAACATGAGTTCTGACTTCGGACGAAACCAATTTATCTTTAGTTTGCGATGAAAATTTTGGATCAGGAACCTTGACTGAAAGCACTGCAGTAAGACCTTCGCGCACATCATCGCCACTTAGGACAATTTTATCTTTTTTGAATAATTTATTGTCGCTGGCATAATTATTGATGGTGCGAGTAAGTGCAGCCTTCATTCCAGCCAAGTGAGTTCCGCCATCTCTTTGGCGAATATTGTTGGTAAAACACAAAACATTTTCATGATAACTATCATTCCACTGCATAGCCAGTTCCATACTGATTCCACTGGTTTTGTCATTGGCATTAAGAGTGATTGTTGGGTGCAATGAATTTTTACTTTTATCCAAAAATTTAACATAGGCCTCAACTCCGCCTTCATAAAATAAAATTGCCTCCTTAGGGTCGTCGCCACGCAAATCTTGTAAAATAATTTTGACGCCAGAATTTAAAAATGATAACTCTCTTAAACGCTGTTCAAGAGTAGAATAATTGAATTCTAAAACATTATTGAAGGTTTGATTTGATGGGTGAAATTTGACTTCAGTTCCCTTTTTGCCACCAGCTTCGCCAACGATTTTAAGTGGAGCCTCGGCAACGCCATGAATAAATCGCATAAAATGCTCTTTGCCTTCGCGCCAAATTCGTAGTTCTAGCCAATCAGATAAAGCATTCACCACTGATACACCAACACCGTGCAAACCACCTGAAACCTTGTAAGAATTTTGGTCAAACTTACCGCCAGCATGAAGCTGGGTCATAATAACTTCCGCGGCCGAAACCCCCTCTTCTTTGTGAATATCAACTGGAATACCACGACCATTATCACGAACCGTGACCGAACCATCTAGATTTAAAGCTACAAATACCTCGTCGCAATGACCCGCCAAGGCTTCATCAATAGCATTATCAACCACTTCATAAACCATGTGATGAAGACCGCTACCATCATCAGTGTCACCAATATACATTCCAGGGCGTTTACGAACTGCTTCTAAACCTTTTAATACTTTGATGGAATCAGCAAGATATTCTTGAGGGACATTTTGTTCTAAATCTTCGGTAATTTGTTCTTTTTTGTTAGTCATTGTAAATAAAGTTGGTGATTAAAAAATTAGCAAAAAGCTGGTATATTATTATGCATTTATATTTTTTAATATCAACCTTTTAAAATGAAATTTATTGACCAATATCAACTATTATTTCTTGAAGTTGTGAAGCATCATCGCCGGTGATTTTTTGTTCGTAGCTCTTGATATAACATAATGAATTTAAAGCATCTTTGCAATAATATATTTTGCCTTGCAACAAATAATCTTTTTTATTGGCAATTTTAGGCAAAATAATTTTATTAGCTATAACATCATTCCAATCAAAGCCAGCAACGATATTGGCATTATTATTGTCTTGCAACTCTAGTAAATTTAAGAAACTTGGGGCAATATTATTTATTTTCCAATTTTTTTTGACATTAATTTTAAAGGCAATTTCTTGATTACTTTTAATGTTAAGATCTTTGCCCGCTTCTAGCCTAGGGAGATATTCAACCAAAGTTTCTTTTGATATTTTTTGTTGAGGCAAAAGATCAAGCAATGACGAGGTAGCATTTGCCTTATTAACCATTAAAATACGATTATTATTTGTGTCCGACACATAAATTTTGTCGATAAAGGCGACCATTCCAGATGGTTCGTCAAATTGAGTTCTATCACCGATTTCTTCACCACGATTATTTCCAGCTATTTTGGTTATTTGATTATTGCTTAAATCATATTTTTTGATGGAATGATTAAAACTATCGGCAACATAAATACCCGAATCATCAACAATTATAGCACTTGGATTTTGAAATTTTGCAGGATTATTGGCATTGATTGTGGTTAACTCGCCATCAATATTTAAGGTTTTGATAAGTCCATTTTTGGATTGTATTAAATAAAGTTTTTTATTATGAACCGCCAAATCAGCTACATTATTTATGCTATTATTTGGATATATCCCATCAATATCATCGCTTTGCGAATTGCCAGCCAAAACCGCAATATCTTTTTTGTCAATATCATAAACCAAAATCTGATTAGTTCCAGAATTATTGATGACTAAACTTGTTTTACTAGGGAAAAATTCTAAATCATTTGGATTATTAAGCTCAATATCATCGGTATTTAAACGCTTAGATAAAATTGCCGAACCTTGATTGCCATTACCAATCAAAGTGGATATTTTTTGCGTTTCAAAATCGGCAATTCTGACCGCATTATTAGCCGAGTCGGCGATATAAAGTTTGTTGTTGGCATAAAGAACCGATTGTGGTTTAGAAAATTTTGCTTTTGAAAATTCGCCATTTTCAAATCCACTAACTCCAGAACCGATTTTATAAATTATTTCGCCCGATAATTTAGAAATAATAACTGAATTATTGCCAGTATTAGCAATGATAAGAGCAGGAAATTGAATGTTTTTATGCGAGAATTTATCAACAAAAATCATTTTTTTGGCACCATCTAAAATATTAGAAATGCTATTATTTTTTTCTAAGACAATCGGCAGACTATCGCGATTTATTGATAATTTATTTTTACTAATTGTCTTGCTGATTTTTTCGAAGAAATCATCAATATTTTCAAAATTATTTGAGTTATATAAAACTTTGCCGTTCAAACCAAAAAGCAACATAGTATAGCTTTTTTTTACATCAAATTTTTTCGATAATTCTAAACCCACATCATTGATAACAGGATAATCAATTTCGTTACGAATTATGGCTTTTTTTACTGACAAATAATTTTTTTCATTTTCAAAAGTCGGATAATGAACGCCAATTATTGTTAAAAGATTTGGATATTTGTCTTGAATTTTTTTCAAAGCTACAATTGCCTGCAAATCCTCCGCAGAAGAATAGCTAAAAAAATGAAAAACGGTGATTTTTTGTTTCAATTTATCCGATTTAATTGGCTCAAGAACATTAAACCAATCAACATTTTTGATTTCGTTAAGTTTATTAATTTCGGCAGATTTAAAAGAAACTCGATTGTAAAAATAAAAGAAAGATGACCCAATCGCCCATAGCATAACCAAACATACTGAAATTAGCAAAATAATTGATTTATCTTTGGAGCTAAGATTAAGCATTTAGCATTCTAAATTAAGTTTTAGTGTAAAATAATTTTTAAAAAATTTTTAAATAATTCTAGCAAATATTTTAAAAATTCTTAGCTTTAATTTCAAGCAATAAAATTATAAAACAAATTTCATTAAATCATTTTTGCTTGATAATAAATCGCCCAAATGATCATTCACATATTTTGCGTCAATATTAACCTCGGTTCCTTGAGGCATGTCGCTTGCTTCAAAACTTACTTCCTCTAAAATTTTCTCAATCATGGTGTGAAGCCTTCTTGCACCGATATTTTCAACCTCGCCATTAACTTTATAAGCAATTTTTGCCATTTCTTTGATGCCCTCTTCGCTAAATTTTA
The DNA here is from genome assembly GCA_049423025.1 of Rickettsiales bacterium. Taxonomy (GTDB): domain Bacteria; phylum Pseudomonadota; class Alphaproteobacteria; order Rickettsiales; family UBA1997; genus CAILUF01. The sequence continues at coordinate 1,903 of JBMSPZ010000070.1, read as the reverse complement.
ACACGATATTTTCAACGCCGATTAAAGCACAATATTGCTTAATCAAGCTTGATTCAGGTTCGGTTAAAATTCTATGCAAATCATCTTCGCTAAGTGGTTTTAACTGCACACGAATTGGAAATCTTCCTTGCAATTCAGGCAACAAATCCGCAGGCTTGGCAACATGAAAGGCTCCAGAAGCAATAAATAAAATATGATCGGTTTTTACGATGCCATATTTGGTGCTAATCGTAGTTCCTTCGACAATTGGTAATAAATCGCGTTGCACCCCTTCCCTTGAGACATCAGCTCCCTTAACATTGCCTCTGGCGCATATTTTATCAATTTCATCAATGAAAACAATACCATCATTTTCAACAGCTTTAAGCGAGTTCTTTATGATTTTATCTTCATCAATCATTTTGTTAGACTCTTCATCTATTAGAGTTTTAAGGGCATCTTCAATGGTCATTCTGGCCTTTTTAGTTTTTTCTGCCCCCATGGCTTTACCAATCATTTCTGAAATATTAATCATTCCCATTTGTCCACCTGGAATATCGAAACTATTGACACCGCTGGTTGAATTATCAATAATTTCTAACTCAATTTCACGATCATTTAATTCACCAGATTCGAGCATTTTAGAAAATTTTTCTCGAGTTTCATCGGTAGCATTTTCGCCAACTAAAATTTTTAAGATTTTCTTTTTGGCGTGTTTTTCCGCCTTCTCTTGCACAGTTTTTTTCATTTCACTGCGATTATTTTTGATGGCAACATCGATAAGATCACGGATGATTGAGTCGACATCTCTTCCTACATATCCTACTTCGGTAAATTTAGTCGCCTCAACTTTAATAAAAGGAGCATTCGCCAATTTGGCAAGCCTGCGGGCAACTTCGGTTTTTCCTACTCCAGTTGGTCCTATCATTAAGATGTTTTTAGGCATAATTTCTTCACGAAGCGAAGACTCGACTAATTTGCGTCGATAACGGTTGCGAAGCGCAATTGCGACCGATTTTTTGGCATCATTTTGTCCGATAATATAGCGATTTAATTCTTCAACAATTTGTCTTGGTGTTAAATTTTTGATGTCATTTAATTTATCATTTTTTGAAATCTTTTTCATGGTTTATTTTTGTTTTTTGATTACCGTTATAAGTTGAATAATTTAACATTAAAAATATTAGAAATATTACTAAGTTAATTAAAATAAAAAACAAAAAATATTTCATAATTTTTTTAAGGTTGATATTATTTCAAGTTTAATATCATTAATTCCATATTTTTTTGAGCTACTACTCAAAATTAATTTTTGTTCAGGGGTTTTGAACAATGATAATTGTTGCAAAATTTTTTCCTTAACAATTTGTTGCTCTGTTAAATTAATTTTGTCAATTTTAGTTAAAATAATTTGAAATAAAATATTATTTTCTAAAAAATATTCAATAACCTCAATATCATTATTTTTTAAACCCTTAACTGCATCAATCAATAAAAAAACCTTCTTCAAATTTTTACTTTTTGTTAAATATTCGAAGGTGGTATTTTGCCAATGGCTAATTTTTTTTGCAGAAGCCTCGGCAAATCCATAACCCGGTAAATCGACAACATAAAATCCATCACGAAAACCCGAAACTTTAAAAAAATTCAATTGTTGCGTCCTGCCTGGAGTTGAAGAGACTATGGTAATTTTTTTACCGAAAATGGCATTGATGATACTTGATTTTCCAACATTCGAAGCGCCAATAAAAGCAACTTCTGGAAAATGATTATCGGGAGTTTGCGAAAAATTATGAGCACCGGTAACAAATTCGATGTCGTTAAATATAATTTTTTTGTTAGAATTTGTCATTATTTTTTAATTTATTTTCCATATGCTCAATCATTTTATCGGCAATATTCATAGCACTTGCTCCTTCGATTC
>JBMSPZ010000069.1:0-7589 GCA_049423025.1 Rickettsiales bacterium | reverse complement strand
CGGTTGGAATTTTTTTTGATTTTTTAACCTTTTGCTATTTTTCAGCCATACCACTAATTTATTTTCTGGTTATCCCTTCAAGATATTTCAATCATCCAAAGCATTTTATTTTTTTAAAATTTAGTTATTTTATTTTTATAAACATAATTATTTTTAGCTTCTTTTCGGAAATAATTTTCTTTGACGAATTTGATACTAGATTTAATTTTATTGCCGTCGATTATCTAATCTACACCACCGAAGTTATTGAAAATATTGTAGAATCTTACCCTATTTCAATTTTACTCTCGGGTATTTTTTTAATCAGCGGAGCTATTTATTTTGCAACTAGAAAAATAATTTTTTTACCAAAAAAATTCATTTTCAAACAAAAAATAAAATTAACTTCAGCAATTTTTGCAGTAATTTTAATAGAATTTTTAACAATAGATTCGGCTAAATTAGATAAATATTTTAACAATAATTACCACAAGGAACTCTCTCAAAACGGCATTTATCAACTATTTTCAGCCTATCGAAACAATCAAATTGAATATGACCAATTTTATTTAACAATTGATAAAAAAATTGCCATGCAAAATTTACGCCAACAATTTATTGCTCAAAATCCTCATGTCAGATTTTTAAATCAAGAAAATATCGATAGACTTATTCCATCAAGAAAAAATCAGCAAAAAATTCTTCCAAATATAATGATTATTACCATGGAAAGTTTTAGCGCAGATTTCATGAAATATTTTGGAAATGAACACAATTTAACACCAAATCTCGATGAATTAGCAATGCAAGGTTTGTTTTTCACCAATCTCAAAGCCACTGGAACTAGAACGGTTCGAGGGCTTGAAGCCATTTCTCTTGGAGTACCGCCAACACCCGGAAATTCTATTGTTCGCAGGAAAAATAATGAAGATTTATTTAATATTTATTCTCCTTTAAAAAATTATGGCTATGAAGCCAAATTTTTATATGGTGGTGATGGTTTTTTTGATAATATGAATTATTTTTTTGCTAATAATGGCTATAAAATTGTCGATCGCAAAGAATTTGAAAAAAACGAAATTACCTTCTCTAACGCTTGGGGAGTAGCCGACGAGGACCTTTACAATAAAGCCATTAAAGAGGCTGATGAATCCTATGAAAAAAATCAACATTTTTTAAATTTTTTGATGACTACTTCGAATCACCGTCCCTATACCTATCCAGAAAGTAAAATTGATATTCCATCAAAATCTAATCGCTCTGGAGCAGTTAGATATGCAGATTATGCTATTGGTGAATTTATAAAAAAAGCTAAAACCAAGCCTTGGTTTGACAAAACAATTTTTTTATTTGTTGCTGATCATTGTGCCGGTTCAGCTGGAAATACTGATGTACCGATTTGGCGATACCAAATTCCAGCGATTTTTTATGCTCCAAAAATCTTAAAGCCACAAATTTTTGCACAAAATGCCAGCCAAATTGATATCGCTCCAACCTTAATTGGCTTGCTTAATATTGATTATAAGTCAAAATTTTTTGGCTCCGACCTACTTCACGATAACAAAAAATATAATCAAAGAGCATTTGTTAGTACCTATTCAGATTTAGGATATTTTACTGAAAATAAATTATATTTATTAAAGCTAAAGAAAATTCAGAAATTCTTTGATGTTGCAATAAATAAATATGGCTATCAAGGTTCAGAAGAAAAAATAACTGACAAATTCGATAGTAAGCAACTTCAAACCTTTATAAGTTATTATCAAATTGCCCACGAATATTTTAAAACTGGAATGCTAAAAGATTTTTCCTTAAGTAATTCTAAGACAAAATAAATCTTGCAATGGACTAAAAAATTAATAAAATTTGCCAATTATTAATTTACTAATTTTAAGATTGCAAAAAATGTCAAAAAATCATTTTAAAACTGAAAAAATCACCTTAGGTTCCTTACCATCATCTGAAAAATATCATGCCCAAAGTTCAAAATTTAAAGATGTAAAAGTTGCCATGAGACAAATTAATTTAAGCCCAAATTCTGATACTAAAAATTTTTTAGTATATGACACCTCTGGGATCTATACCGACCAAAATCAAATTAATAATATCAATCTTAATCATGGCCTACCAAAACTCAGAAAATCTTGGATTTTAGAACGCGGAGATGTCGAGAGCTATCAAGGCAGACATGTTCGCCCCGAGGATAATGGTCAAATCAAAGATAATCAAAAAAAAGTTCCAGAATTTGATTTAAAAAATCATCAACCACTCAAAGCCAAGAAAGGCAAAATTCCAACGCAAATGGCCTATGCCAAAGCTGGAATTATAACTAAAGAAATGGAATATATTGCGATTCGTGAAAACATCGCCAGAGAAGAACAACATTTCATCAACAAAAACCCAGCAAAGAAATTTTTAGGCGAAAAATTTACTGCAAAATTTCCTGATTTTATCACTGCAGAATTTGTAAGAAGCGAAGTTGCTAAAGGTCGCGCCATCATTCCATCAAACATTAATCACCCAGAAAGCGAACCGATGATTATTGGTCGTAATTTTTTAACAAAAATTAATGCAAATATTGGCAATTCAGCAATTTTTTCATCGGTGGAAGAAGAGGTAGAAAAAATGATTTGGGCAACCAGATTCGGCGCCGACACCCTTATGGATTTATCGACTGGCAACAATATTCACAATATTCGCGAATGGATTATTCGCAACTGCCCTGTTCCAGTTGGAACCGTGCCAATATATCAAGCTTTAGAAAAAGTCGGAGGAATTGCTGAAGAACTAACTTGGGAAATTTATCGTGACACCTTAATTGAACAATGCGAACAAGGTGTCGATTACTTCACGATTCATGCCGGTGTTCGCTTACCATTTATTCCACTTACCGCCAATCGCACTACTGGAATTGTTTCAAGGGGTGGCTCAATCCATGCTAAATGGTGCTTAGCTCATCACAAAGAAAATTTCTTATATACTAATTTTGAAGAAATATGTGAAATTTTAAAACAATATGATGTAAGTTTTTCTCTTGGCGATGGTCTTCGCCCCGGTTCAATTAACGATGCCAATGACGAAGCCCAATTTGCTGAGCTTCAAACTTTGGGAGAACTTACCAAAATTGCATGGCAACATGATTGTCAAGTTATGATTGAAGGGCCAGGTCATGTGCCAATGCATTTGATTAAAGAAAATATGGAACTTCAGTTAGAGCTTTGTCATGAAGCACCATTCTATACTTTAGGACCCTTAACCACTGATATTGCTCCCGCCTATGATCACATAACTTCAGCCATTGGCGCTGCAATGATTGGGTGGTTTGGAACCGCAATGCTATGCTATGTAACTCCAAAAGAACATTTAGGCCTACCTAACAAAGACGATGTTCGGACAGGCGTTATCGCCTACAAAATTTCTGCTCATGCTTCAGATTTAGCCAAAGGCAAATTAGTAGCTAAAGAGCGCGACGATGAATTGTCAAAAGCCCGATTTGAATTTCGCTGGGAAGACCAGTTTAATTTAAGTCTCGACCCCGAAATGGCAAAATCTTATCACGACGCCACTCTTCCGGCTCAAGGCGCTAAATTAGCGCATTTCTGCTCAATGTGCGGTCCAAAATTTTGCTCAATGAAAATCTCACAAGATGTTCGAGAATTTGCTAAAAATCAAAATTCTCCAAGCAATATAGAGGCTGAAAATGGCATGAAAGAAATGAGTGAAAAATTCAAAGAAATGGGTGGACAAGTTTATTTAAAGCAATTGTCATAAATTAAAATTAATGAAAGATCCAATTGCAATAAATTGCTTCTATATATTGGTTGCCGATCCAAGAAATAATCATAATCCAAAGGCGAAAAAATTAAAACAATTCACTCGGGCAGGCCTTGAGCTTTTAACAGAATATTATAATGAAAAATATTTCGATAGGCCAAAAACTCTATTGCTAATTGCCAATTACAATGAAGTCGATATTGAAGGAAATGAAGTTTGTTTTCAAGCAGTAAAGCAAATTAAGTCTTTAATTTTAGAAACTCCCCAAAAGATATTATTTTCCATCGCAAATGAAGATGGTGAAAATACTCTATTACACTCCGCTCCGTTACTAATAACTCATGATAAATTAATTTTATTGACTAGCGAAAGAGACAAAATGGCAAAAAAAATTTATAAAAAAATTGCCCATGAATTAAAACTTGAGTTTATCGAACCTTTACCAAGTGAAAAACTATCATTTCAAGCCGACCAAACCTCTTGCCACATGATTGCGGGTTCAATCTTAAAAGATTTAAACCATCTGGACATAAAATTAATTTCCACCCTTGAAAATAATTATAAAATTAATCCGGTCCTAGCAAAACTCTTAAAATATTCGCAGTCAACTCAATATAATTATCATATTTTAAGTAAAGACTCGATGACTTCAATAAAAAGTAACGGCACAAAACTTGAGGATTATGTTTTAAATGGAAAATCTCATGAATTTGGCTCAAGAATTCAAAAAAAACATATAAGTTTCCTTCAAAAAACTTGCAATTTAGATCCTAATCAAGATATTAAAATAAGTGCTGTAAAATTGATTCAAGCCAAAAAAAATTTAGAATTAATTTAGTAAATATATAAATAAAATGAAAAACTCAAAAAAATCGGTTCTAAGCAAAACTCCAATAGCAAAACTCGGAGCAATAAGCGTTAAAGGAAGCATAATGAGAGCAATAATTTATACTTGCGGTCATATTGTAATTGCCATGACTTGTAATAAATTAATCACCGATACTTCGCTAGAGTTGGCAACACTCGATGCCATTATTGAACCAATTATAAACGGCTTTTGGTTTTTCTTTTTAGACAGAATTTGGTCAAAAAATAAATAAATTATTTTACATTTTAAAAATTTTTACGAAAAAAATAAAATATGAGTACTCTTTTCGGTTTTTTTTCTGCCATAATTAGTTTTTTTAACCCAAATGGCAACCAAGATCAGGATAATAATAACGATTCTAATCCAAATTCAAAAGAACAATATAATTATTCCCCATTAGAGCTTGATGATAACAAAAAAGAAACTTTATTTATGGAATTTAATGAGTTTCTTGTTATGGCATTCTCGCCAAATTCATCAGATAAAAAACTTCAATCTGAAATTAATGGAGACAAAACTAAATGCATTGAAATATTTCTAAAAGATTTCAAAAAAAAACATAGTCATAATTATACCCCTCATTTTGATGAAGAAAGTCAAGAATATAATAATATTATTGACTTGTTGAATGAAAAATATGATGAATATTTAACAAAAAAAGATGAAGTTGAAAAAAAAGATCAAAAAAGAATATTTGAAAAAAAAATTGAAGACGCCAAATCTCTTTACGGTCAAAAGAAAAAAGATTTAGAACAAATTATTAATAGTAAAATTAATAATTTTGTTGAGAAAGTTTTTTCATATAATCCTAATTCCAATTATGAGGCATTTAAATTTTTTAGAAAAAATAATTTGAAATTTCTTCATGGAACTGAGGATATCGAAAAAAACAAAAAGAAACTTAAGGAATTTCTAAAAACGAAATATCCTTCAGTTCAAGATGATGAGTTGGAAAGTCAATCTATAGAAGATAAATCGCAATTAGATCAACTTATTAAAATAAAAGATACTATAATAGAACAAGTTAAAAAAACAATAGATTCTAAATCTGCGTATATTGATAAAGAATGGGATGACTCATTAGAGAAATTAAAAAATGATAGATTTGAACAAGTGTTTAAGTATGCCGAAAACTTATTAAATATCAAAAAAGATAAAAAATGCTATAAAGACAAAACAGAAGAATTTTTTTTTAATCAAAAACATCAAAGCGATATGAAGGTAAAGCTTAAGGAAAGATTTATAGAAAAAATAGATGAAATTGTTAAAGAATATGATGATGAGTTAATAAATTCAATTTTAAAAAATAAAGATCCTGAAATTAAAAAATATTTATTTGCTAAATATTATAAAAAAGATGAAGCTGAGATGTATTTACAAATTGGCGAATTGGATCAATATCCAAATGATATCGGGGAACAAATCAAAGAATTTTTAAATGACGAAACCGAAAGTTTTAATCAAAAAAGAATCAGAGATTTAGTTGAAGAAATTTTGAAATTACCAAAGCTTTTAGAAAAAAAATGCGATGAATTTGGTATCGATAAAAATCTTGATACATTGGATAAAGAATTTATGCTAAATGATAAAATTTTTGAAAAAACACAACAATTTGCCTCTTATCAAAAAAAGAAAACATATCTGGATGAATTGAAAAAAGAAATTGAAAAAGAATCTTCAGTTTCAAAAGAAGATAAGGAAAAAGATATAACGCTTGACACTCTTATTAAAGAACCTAGCAAAATCATTGAAAAACCTGAACTCATTATTACAGCCTCTGTAAATTCTTGGCATAAAACAGGTGAATTTTTTGGGTTTATCTTTAAATAGATAATATGCAAATAAATTAGTATTTTAACCACTTGAAGAAAATAAATTAAATATTATAATTTTTTAAATATAATTTTAATTTTATTTTTTATAAACATGGAAGTTCAAACTAAAAATATTCTTGATAAAAAACTTTTGAAGGAATTCGAGCTATTCTTTCCAAAAGAATTGCTCAATAAAAATGTTAATGACTATATCGAAAAAGTCAAAGGAACCTATAATTTAAAGGGTTTTCGCAAAGGTCAAGTTCCTGCTAATATTATCAAGGAAAAACATGGTGAGGCAATTTTAGCTGATGAATTGGAAAAATTATTAAAAGAAAATATTAAAAAAATTGTTAAGGAAAAAGATTTAAAATTAGCCTTAGAACCTAAAGTCGACATCAAAAAAATTGCTCTAGATCTTGATCTAAGTGCCAATATTACCTTCGAAATTTTCCCTGAAATTCCTGAAATTGAATTAACTAAAATCAAACTAACTAAAAGAGAAGCCGAACTTAGCGATGCAGAAATCTCTGAAGAGGTAAAAAAATTCGCTAAATATTTTTGCAAATGGACCAAGCAAGAACAAGGCTATAAAGCTAAGCTTAACGATGCCGTAAAAATTGACTATGTTGGCAAAATTGATGGTGAAGAATTTGAAGGTGGAAGCGCTAAGGATTATCAATTGGAGCTTGGCTCTAAATCTTTTATCGATGATTTTGAGGAGCAATTAGTTGGTAAAAAAGCTGGAGACAAAGTAAATGTTAAGGTTAAATTTCCAAAAGATTATCATTCCGAAAAATTTGCAGGTAAATCCGCAGAATTTGCAGTTAATATTCACGAAATTTTATGCGCCGAACTTCCAGAAATTAACGATGAATTTACTAAACAAAATTTAGGTTTAGAAAATGCTCAAACTTTGCAAGATAATATCAAAAAAGAGCTAGAAAAACGCAATGAAGAAATGTCGATTGAAGCCTTTAAAATTGAGCTTTTTGAATTTTTAAATAAAAAATATGATTTTGAATTACCAAAAGGCTTAATTGAAGCACAAACTAAATCTCTTTGGCACGATACCGAAGAAGAACTAAAAACCAATCCAAATAAATTCAAAAACGAAAAAGAAAAAAACAAAGCATACGAAGAAAAAGAAGAAT
>JBMSPZ010000068.1:0-7758 GCA_049423025.1 Rickettsiales bacterium | reverse complement strand
AAGTTAATGCGGTTGGCTTGATTGGTTTGGTTGAAAATATGCCATCTGGAACGGCACAACGCCCTGGTGATGTGGTAAAATCAATGTCAGGTCAAACTATCGAGGTTATTAATACCGATGCCGAAGGAAGGCTGGTTTTAGCCGATGTTTTACATTATGCCAACACTAAATTTAAGCCAAAATTCATGATTGATTTGGCCACGCTCACAGGTGCTATAATTGTGGCTTTGGCTGATGTTTATGCTGGATTATTTAGTAATGACGATAATTTATCTAAGCAACTTGCATCTTGCGGTGAAGAAACTGGCGAGAGAGTTTGGCGCTTACCACTTGGCGAAGAATATGATGAAATGATTAATTCCGATATTGCCGATATGAAAAATGTTGGAAGTGGAAGAGGGGCTGGAAGCATTACCGCCGCCCAATTTTTACAACGCTTTGTTGGAGAAACAAAGTGGGTGCATTTAGATATTGCTGGAGTGGCTTGGAAAGGCAAGGGAGATGCTCTGGCTCACAAAGGAGCAACTGGCTATGGAGTGCGTTTGCTTAACGAATTAGTCAAAAAATACGAAAAATAATTATGAAGAAATTATTAATAAATGGAGGCATTCCTTTAATCGGAGAGGTGGAAATTAGTGGAGCTAAAAATGCCACTTTACCTTTGATGGTGGCTTCAATTTTAAGTGACGAAAAACTCACACTTACAAATTTACCGCATGTTTCTGATATATCTACAATGGCTAGTTTGTTGATAAATCTTGGCATCGATATTTCGCTTGATGGCTTTGATAAAGAGCTTGGTAATCAAGGAAGAGTTATGATTCTTGATGGTAAAAATATTAGCAATCCTGTTGCCGATTATGATTTGGTGCGTAAAATGCGAGCCTCAATTTTCATTCTAGGACCTTTGCTTGCCAGATGTGGCAAGGCTAGGGTATCTTTACCTGGAGGTTGTGCCATTGGTACCAGACCTGTTGACTTGCATTTAAAAGCCTTGGAGGCGCTTGGTGCTAGTTTTGAATTGCGAGATGGATATGTTGAAGGCGTGGTTAAGGGTGGAAGATTAATTGGTGGTGAAATACATTTTGAAAAGGTCTCGGTTGGAGCTACAGAAAATTCGATGATGGCAGCAAGTCTGGCAAAGGGTGATACCGTAATTTTTAACTCAGCTTGCGAACCTGAAATTATTGATTTGGCAAAATGTTTGAATGCAATGGGTGCCAAAATTACTGGAGCGGGAACCCCGCAAATTAAAATTACTGGCGTTGACAAACTTCATCAGGCTCGCCATAAAATTATTGCTGATCGGATTGAGGCAGGAACCTATGCAATTGCGGCCGGAATTACTAAAGGTAAAATCAAATTAAAAAATCTTGAAAGCTGGATATTAACTGGTTTTAAAAATGAATTAGAAAAAGCGGGATTGATTTTTCAGCAAATCGATAATAATATAATCGAGGTTTCAAGGCAACAAGATTTTATCAGCTCAGTCAATATTTCGACTCATCCTTATCCCGGTTTCCCAACTGACATGCAAGCACAATTTATGGCATTAATGACCCTTGCCAATGGCACCACAACCATTGAAGAAAATATTTTTGAAAATCGTTTTATGCATGTTTTGGAACTCGCCAGAATGAATGCTAATATTCATTGCTCAGGAAATTTGGCGGTAGTAAAGGGGGTCGATAAGTTAAAAGGTGCAGAAGTCATGGCAACTGATTTGCGAGCTTCGGTTTCATTGGTTTTGGCTGGCTTAGTTGCTGAGGGACAAACTATTATTAATCGGCTTTATCACCTAGAAAGGGGCTATGAAAGACTTGCTCAAAAGCTTATAAATTGTGGTGCCGATATCAAAACTATTTATTAAATTTATGATTAATTATATTGCAAAAAAAATTTTTGGTTCGGTTAATGAAAGAAATTTAAAAATAATTCGTCAAGATGTTGCCAAAATTAATGATTTAGAGCCTTCAATTAGTGCTTTAACCAATGAGGAATTAAAAAATAAAACTGCAGAATTTAAATATAAATTATCTCAAGGTCAAACCTTGGATGACATTTTGCACGAGGCTTTTGCCGTGGTGCGCGAGGCTTCAAAACGGGTACTTTCGATGCGACATTTTGATGTTCAGCTTGTTGGTGGTATTGTTCTTCATCAAGGTAAAATCGCAGAAATGCGAACAGGCGAGGGTAAAACTTTGGTTGCAACTTTACCAAGCTACCTTAATGCTTTGTCTGGCAAGGGAGTGCACATTGTTACCGTCAATGATTATTTAGCAAAAAGAGACTCGCTTTGGATGGGAAAAATTCACGAATTTCTCGGTTTAAGCGTTGGCTGTTTGACTAATGATTTAATTGATGAAGAACGAAAAAAGGCTTATGATTGCGACATAACTTATGCAACAAATAATGAACTAGGCTTTGATTATTTGCGCGACAATATGAAATATGATGAAGAAGAAATGGTGCAACGCCGAAACTTTGCGATTGTTGATGAGGTCGATTCAATCTTGATTGACGAAGCAAGAACGCCGTTGATAATTTCTGGTCCAACTAATGACAATTCCAAACTTTATGAGTTAGTCAATAATTTAATTTTGAAATTAAACAATGATGATTTTGTGCTTGAAGAAAAAGAGAGAAATGTTTTTTTAAATGATAATGGTATTGAAAAAATCGAAAAAATTTTGCAAGATACCAATCAAATTTCTGCTAATTCATCGCTTTATGACCCACATAATATTGCATTGGTTCATCATATAAATCAAGCTTTGAAAGCACATAAATTATTTAAAAATGAAATCGACTATATCGTTAAGGACGGATCGGTAATTATCATCGATGAATTTACAGGAAGAATGCAAGAGGGTCGAAGATTTTCCGAAGGCTTGCATCAGGCTCTTGAAGCTAAAGAAAGAATTAGAGTTCGCAACGAAAATCAGACTTTGGCATCGATTTCTTTTCAAAATTATTTCCGCCTTTATGATAAGCTTAGTGGCATGACAGGAACTGCTTCAAACGAAGCGGTTGAATTTGAAGAAACTTATAATTTGCGTGTGGTAGAAATTCCACCAAATCGAATCTTTTCAAGAATTGATGAAGATGATGAGATTTACAAAACTGAAGCTGGCAAATATGAAGCCATTTTAAAAGCAGTCAAAGAAGCTCACGACAAGAAACAGCCAATTTTACTTGGAACGGTAAGTATTGAAAAATCTGAATATTTGTCGCATATTCTCAAGAAGCACAAATTACCGCATAATGTTTTGAATGCCAAATATCACGATAGAGAAGCCGAAATCATTGCCCAAGCTGGCGTTCCTTCGGCAATTACTATCGCAACAAACATGGCAGGTAGGGGAACTGATATTATGCTTGGTGGCAATATTGAAATGATGATTGATGGCGATGAAGATCCAGATAAAATTCAAAAAATTAAGGCAAAAATTGAAGCTGATAAAAAAACTGTCATTGAAGCTGGCGGATTATTTGTGATTGGTACCGAACGCCATGAAAGCCGCAGAATCGATAATCAGCTTCGAGGAAGGTCGGGCAGGCAGGGCGATATTGGCAAATCAAAATTTTATTTGTCACTTGAAGATGATTTGCTTCGAATTTTTGGTTCGGATAAATTAAAAAATGTGTTATCGCGATTTGGTTTAAAAGATGATGAAGCAATATTTCATCCGATGATAACCAAAACTTTACAAAATGCGCAAAACAACGTGGAAGCAAGAAATTATGAAATTCGTATAAACTTATTAAAATATGATGATGTTGGCAATTTTCAGCGTATAAATATTTATGAATTGCGCAACGAACTGATAAAATCTTCAGATATTTCTGCGAAAATTCAAAAAATTATGATGCAATTAAATCAAGATTTTGCCGAAGATTTTATTCCAAAAAATGCTTATAAGGAGCAGTGGGAGCTTGATAGTCTTGATAATGAACTACAAAGAATTTATGGTTTTAAATTCATGATAAAAGATTTTGCACAAAATGATGATGTTGATTTTGCTAAAATTATTAACCACATAAATCAATTATCACAAAATCATTTCGCTACCAAAGAACAAAATATTGGGTCGCAAATTATTCGCAAAATCGAAAAACAAATTTTCTTGATTACCTTAGATTCGCATTGGAAGGAGCATCTGCATTGCCTCGACAAGCTTCGTCAAGGCATAAATTTAAGAGCTTATGCACAAAAAGATCCGTTAATTGAGTTTAAAAAAGAAGCCTATGCAATTTTTGAACAAATGCTTCTTGATGTTGAGGAGCAAGTAATTTCGAGGTTGGCCACCGTTGAATTTTCGGCGAATGTTAGCGATGATGGGGTTGATATTATTGCCCACGCTCCAAAACAAAAAACTTTTGAAACAAGAGAAGATTTTTCAAGTTCAGCTCTTTCTAGCACATCATCAAAAATTCCTACGGCTCCAATTAAAAACAAGGTTGACCCAAAAGAAAGGGACCCGCGCAACCCTTCAAGTTGGGGCGTTGTAGCCAGAAATGAGCCTTGTCCTTGTGGCAGTGGAAAGAAATATAAAAATTGCCATGGTGCTTAAAACTAATTTAATACAAAAAAATTCCTCACAATTTTTTTTTATAATAAAAATTGTCTAAATTTTTATTATGGAAATAATTAAAAAAAATAACTTAAATTTAATAGAATTATGAAAAAATCCTTTATCACTAAATTAACTTCTGCCTTTATTTTTTTGGCAATATCAAGTGCCAATGCACAAGATTCAAAAAACCAACAATATGTAATCGAAAAAAATCACACTTCAGTTATGTGGATTGCCGATCATTTTGGATATTCTAAAGTATCTGGAAAATTCACCGACATTGACGGCACAATTTTGTTTGATGAAAAAAATCCTGAATCATCTAAGGTTGATGTCACAATTAACACCAAAGAAATTGCAACTGGTTTGCCAAAATTTGAAAAACATTTAAAGAGCAAAGATTTTTTTGATGTAGATAATTTTCCAACCGCAAAATTTGTGAGCAAAAAAATTGTTAAAAAATCTAAGGATAAAGCCGATATTTATGGCGATTTAACTCTTCTTGGAATTACTAAAGAAGTTATTTTAGATGCCAAATTCAATAAATCTGCACCTAATCCTATGAGTCAAAAACCAACTATTGGTTTTAGCGCAAGAACATCAATTAAACGCTCTGACTTTAACATGAAATATGCTTTACCAGCTATTTCTGATAATATTGATTTGGTTATCGAAGTTGAAGCCAATCAATAAAATTTAGTAAAGTAGTTATCATAATTAACCCCGATATTGTTCAAATATCGGGGTTTTTTATTGTCAAAAATTTAATTAACAAATCGACAATATTCAATCTTGTTAGTTTTTTAACAGCTAAATTAAAATATTGTTAATATTTATTCAAAAACATTGAATATTAATTTAATTTTAAATATAAATTACTGATTTATTTCAAAATTTTCTAATCTATAATATTTTATGTTAAATCCTCAAGGAGTTTTATTGGATCAGCAACCACAAATCACTTTTTATCCATCAACACCACCATCTTCTCAACAATTATCTCCAGCAAGTTCTACTTTTTTACATTTAATATCGGGGATTATTAAAAAAGGTCAAGATTCTAAGTTAGGCGATGCTAGTCATAAAGAGCTTTCTAACATCACCTTAAGAGCTACTATCGATCAGGTTAATTCACTTAAAATCACCCCTGCTCATTCTTTAAATCTTCAACCCCAAGCTAATCCTCAAGAAATAACAATTAGTCTTAATCAGATAGAGCAATCTTTATCAAATGAATCACTTAAAGATGCCGATAGAACAACAACATTATCTACACTTAAAACTGCTTTAGAATTATATAATCAATATTTTCAAGAAGTTTTTGTAGGCGATGAAAATGAAGAGTTAAGAAATCATCTTCGCAAAAGATTATTATCAACAGAAGACAGAGAAGATGAAAATAATCTTTATGATAATATTGCTGATTCGACAGATTTAAGTAAAATTAAACAATCAGCCACTGAGATTGCCCAATATTTTTCAATTATTGCCCTAAGAAAAAAGAAAATCAGATCGGTAGAGGAAGAGGAAGGGGTTTTAGCGGTCGAAAGAGTCGGGGGGGTTAGAGTAGAAGAAGGAATTGACGGAGATCAAGAAATAAAAAATGCATTAATAACTTTTCCAAGTAATCAAAATGAAGATTATTTATGTCTTGATGGAACTCGTCAAAGATTACAAATGGGAATGTTCTCTTTACTTAAGCAAGATGTAATTGCACAATTACTTGAACAAGAAGTTGAAGATTTTGTTTTAAAGCATGTCAAAGAGATCGATGAAGGAAATCAAATTCATATGAAGGTAACTATATATTCTGCAATTTCAACTTTAGATTCCGCTAATATATCCAAAATTGATAGTTTTTACCTTAATCCTCAAAAATTTCTTCAGCAAAAGGATGTTTTAGAATTTTTTGATAATTTAGATGATAAAATAAAAAAAGGATTAAAGGCAAGAATAAATGAAATTGAAAAACAATTTGATGAGGTTTTTAAGCAAGAACAAGGATTTTTGCCAAATGCAGGACATATAAAAGACTTTAAGATTTTTTTAAAAACAAATGGCTTTCAAGATGTTGAAATTACTGATGAAGAATTTTGTTCTCCTTATTTTGATCAAGAAGGTAATTTAAGAGATTTTACAGATCAAGCCCCAAAAGAAACCCTAAAAAAGATTCTAAGGGAAAGATTGCTAGAATCTATAACAAAAAAATATCCAACTCTTGATATAGAAAAGTTTGAAAGTATCTTTAAAAAGGATATAACGCAAGCTGTATATGAAGATAGAATCCAAGATCAATATTTACCGACAAATATTGATTTATTTTATGATGATGCAAGCAAATCGACAAAATTAGATTTAAGTAAAATTAACAATCTAGTTGCTTTTTTTGAAGACAATTCTATGAGAGCTTCTTCATCTCAAACCCAAGAGCCAAATATTGACAATATTACTAAAGGCTTAATCATTCTTAGAAATATCGGACAAAATTTTAAAAACTCTAACCCATTTTATTTTTTAGAATTTTTTGAGCAATTCAAACAATCAACTGGTTTAAATTTTGAAGATTATTTCTTTGAAGCCCAACCGCAACAAGATCAATCACATCCGCAATCAAGACAAGTAAAAGGAATTTTTAAAGATTATGAAGGAATAATCAAATACATCATAAATAGAAGAAATATTTTATCAAAAAGTCTTTTACAAAAACCAGTAAGCCAAATTTATATTGCTAGTGAAGAACAGAAAGAACTCTTCGAGGTTTGCAATTCTATATTTTTAGGTAAAGAAGATGAAGATAGTATGAGAAAAATTCAAGATTTTAAAGAAAAATTAAATAGAGACCAATTTTTGGCTCGCGAAGTCTATAATTTTTTTACTCAAAAAGAAAGAATTTTTTTTGTTAAGTTAGTTGAAAGCGACGATAATGAGGTTTTAAGAAAATTAATCGACCTTCTTCCAATGGTCCAAAAAAACCAGTTAAAAGAATACAAACCAGATGCCATAAAAAATCTTTTACACTTAGCCGCTCAAAATGGTTCAAGTAAAGTTATTGATACATTAACAAATCCCGATATTGTTGGCATCAATATTAATTTAAACGATGATTTAGGGTCTACACCACTTATGATTGCTTCACAAAATGGTCATCTTCAGGTTGTAAAGGAATTAATTAAAAAAGGTG
>JBMSPZ010000067.1:0-7862 GCA_049423025.1 Rickettsiales bacterium | reverse complement strand
GCGTTAAATAATCAGCGCAAAAATCAATACTATCTTTGTTTTTGCCAATATTAATTCCTATAATTTGTTTTGATGATTTTTTGAAATTTGCAATATTTTTAGAAAAATAATCCATTCCTAAATTATTAAATCCTAACCGATTGATGATGGCTTGGTCATATTTCAAGCGAAAAATTCGGGGTTTTGGATTGCCCTTTTGAGGTAGTGGTGTAACAGTTCCTGCTTCTACAAATCCAAAGCCAAAATGAAATAATGATTTTATGATTTCGGCATTTTTATCAAAGCCAGCTGACATTCCAACTGGGTTAGAAAAATTTAGTCCAAATAAATTTTGTTGTAAATTTTCATAATTTTTGGGATGAGAAAAAAGCGAAACAAAATTTGGAAAAAATTTAAGATATTTTAAGGCAAGATTATGAGCTAACTCTGGATTTAATAGAAAAATAAATGGACGAAATAATCGGTAAATTTTCATAAGGCTTCTTCTTTACTTTTGTTGGAAGATAATATTAGCAATGCCGTAATTGAGGCGACGATTATTAAAATTATATTTGAACTGGATTTAAGAAAAATATTATCTTGTAATTTATCTTTTAATTTTGCGCGCTTTCTTTCGTTTTTTTCGAGTGCCACCGAAATTGAATCGGAATAATTATCGTCAAATTTTTTACCGAGATAAAATTTTTTTACTGCAATATGAACGGGGTGAGACGGCAATATTAAAGGATTTATCACCATTTCATTATCACGATTAATTTTTTTCTGTGAAATAATTTTATTGACCTCGGGTATTTTTATCGCAATTAGAATTACCGCTAAAATTGTGCCAAAAATTAGTAAAAAAAGTGGAAATTTTAATTTGAAAAAATTGGTTTTTTCAAGATTTTCCTTTAAATCAACATAAAAGGATTTGTTGTCGCTAATTAAAAATAAAACCGTCATCGAATAAATGGTTATTACTAAAACGATTTCTTTAAAATTATTAAAACTATTTAGATAAATATCAAACATTAAAATAATGGCTAAATGCGAAGAGATTAGGGCGATTATTCGATTGGTTCTAGTTTTAATGAAGAATAAAATTGCTAAACAAATTAATGAAAAAATTATTATGATGAAAAAATTTATGATATTCATTAATCACGAAGTAATTCATTAATTGAAGTTTTGGAACGAGTTTTTTCATCAACTTTTTTGACAATAACTGCGCAATAAAGCGATATATTTTCGCTAGAATTTTTGTCGGATTTAACACTCCCAGGAACCACTACGCTATAAGGTGGAACCTTACCATAAAAGACTTCTCCAGTTGAGCGGTCGATAATTTTAGTTGATGAACCAATATATACTCCCATGGATATGACCGAACCCTCTCCAACAATAACACCTTCGGCTATTTCGCTTCTTGCACCAATGAAACAATTATCTTCAATAACTACTGGATTGGCCTGCAATGGTTCTAATACGCCACCAATTCCAGCTCCACCTGAAATATGACAATTTTTTCCAATTTGTGCGCAAGATCCAATTGTTGCCCAAGTATCAACCATAGTTCCTTCGTCAACATAAGCGCCAACATTGACAAAAGATGGCATTAAAATTACATTTTTAGCAATAAAAGCACTATGACGAACAACTGCTCCAGCTAAGGCTCTAAAACCTGCATTTTGAAAGTCGCTTTGGTTCCAGTTTGAAAATTTTAAAGGGATTTTGTCATAAAATTTTTGATTATCACCATGCGAAGATTGATGAAAACTTAAATAATTATCATTTAAACGAAATGATAATAATATTGCTTTTTTAAGCCATTGATTGACATGCCAATTACCATCAATTTTATTGCAAATTCTGAGATTTCCATTATCCAAATTTTGTAAGCAATTTTCTACCGCAATCCTAACCTCTCCTTGAGTTTGACTATTGATATTTTGGCGATTTTCAAAGGCATTATTGATAATATTTTCTAGATTTTGCATAAAATTAAATATTGGTTTTCCATTCGAGAGTATCGACTTTCGAGCAATTTTCGCAAACTGAGCTCCATCTACTTAAATGGTGTCCACAGTTATTGCAAATGTATTTTTGATCATTTGGAAGAGCGTTACAGATATTTATTAGCTTTTCATATTCCTCTTTATTTCCAGAAATTTTTTCGATGCAGGCAAGCAATCTATATGAGGATTTATTTTTTTCCTGAATAATTGCTTGATTTACAAATTCTCTGGATATGCCATAAGAGCCAACTCTAAAAGCCACTTTGGCGATTGCTAAATTAGCAAATTTAAATTGAGGATTGCTGATAACCAGTTTTTTGATTAGGCTTATGCGTTTTTTGGGTTTAGATTTTTTGTTAAGTGAATCATAAATATCAAGTAAAATTTGGTGTGGATTTTCTTTCCAGATGGTTTTAATTAATTTTACAGCCCTAAATTTCATGCCCAATTTTGCCCATGATTTTATAAGAATTTCTTGAGCAGGAAGAAAATGATCTTGAAGGAGTAGGGCGTTTTTGGCAAATTTAAGGGAGTTAAAATATTTTTTATTTCGATATGAGTCAAAAGCCAGAGAGGTGTTGAGAACCACTTGGTCTCTTTTTTGCAATTCTTCGTTAAAATTTTCGATACCAAATTTATCAATCAAAATTTTGGTTGCCTGCCAATCCCCGTATTTTTTGTGGATCTTGATTAAATCCGAAGCCACTGCAATATTATTTTGGGTATTTTGTAAAATTTCATTACCCGTTTCTATGGCTCTTTTTAATTCATTATTGGTGATAAAATTTTTAAATTTAGCATTTAGATGTAAAATTTTTCCTTGGTAAAAATTAGCAAATTCATTGTAGATTTTTTCAGATTTTTCAAAATCTTTATCATGGAAGGCGAATTTTGCCTCGAAGAAATTTTGAATGGTTTTGTATTTAATTTGCTTTTTATAGGTTTTAAATAATTTTTTTGAATATTCGTAATCTTGAATTTCGAGAGCTATTAAAATTTTACTAAGAGTTTCAAAACCTTGATGATGGTTTGAAATAATCTTTTCTAGCTTTCTAGTATAGGATTTGCGAAAGAAGAATTTGAGTAATTCTGGGAATTTTATCGCTAAGATTCTGGTTAAAAAATATGATAAGGTGGTGGTAAAAATAAGAAAAAATCCAATAATTAATATGGCGGTTAAAATATCGGTTTGAACATTGTAATCAAGCCAATTAATTTCGATGGTGCCATTATTTTCAATTACCCAAACTATGGAGCTTGTGATTAAAAAAATTAGGATAATATACCAAATTATAGTAAGCATAGATTAATTTAGACTTTTTAAATATTTAATTATATCTTGATCGGCATTTTGAATTTCAATCACCAAATTTAACTCTTCCAAAAAGCGTTGAATAATTGGAAAATAAATTTTGTCGAGCGATAATAATTTTGCTAAAGCCTCAGAATTTTTGCCAGATTTTAACAAATTTTCAACTACAATAATTGATGATTGTAGTTGAGAGGAATCTTTTAAGCTGGTTTTGCGAATAATTACTAGTTTTCTAAAATTATAACGCATTTTTTCAAGAAGATCAGCAGTTTCTGGATTAAAATTTTCATTCACAATTAAAATTTTGGCAATTTCATCAAAGTTTTTTAGCAATGTTTCTTGAGTAATAAAATTTTGATAATTTTGTTTAATTGTAGTAAATTTGTTAACCAAAAAATCATCACTGATAGTGAGTAAATCAAAGCTTTCAATTTCAGCTTTGCAATCTTCGCCTAAAAAAAGTTTTTCTCGAAGATTGATGTAATTTAAAACGATTTTATTAAATTTTTCTTGGTTTTTTAGTTTAATGAAATCAGATTTTATTTGACGAATCTGATTGTTTAAATCTTCGATTTGAACCTGGTTTTTGATTAGAAGCTGATAAACAAATTCGGCGCCTTTTTCTTTGATTTCAGCGATATTTAGGTCATTGATCGTGGTTTCATGTTGATTTTTATATTCATCGTCAAGATCTAAAATTTCACTATCTTTAATTTGGTCAATAAATTTTGAAGAAGGATTTTTTAAAGAGGATCTAGGAGAGTTTTGAAAATTTTTGTTAAAAAATAATAAAATTAGAATAATTAGAAGAACAATAAAAAATTTTAAGTAAAAGTAGTTTTTTTTATTTTTGTTTGGCACTGCTTCAGAACTTCTAATATCGGGGTTTGGAGTATTGTGAGAATCTATATTATTTTGACTCATAAAATTTTTTTAAAATTTTGTTATCAGCAAAAATTGAAATATTTTTAAATCCAATTTTTTGAGCATTTTCTGCTATTTTTGAACTCAGACATATTATGTTCTTTGAATTGAAATATTCAAGTAGATTATTTTTTTTAATTAATTTTTCAAAAATTTCCAAAGAATTGATGGAAAAAATTAAAACTTCATCAATATTATATTCTTTGATGTTATCTATAAATTTTTTAGAAAAACTTTTTATTTCCGTGGTTTTATAAACTACAAAGCTTTTGATGGTGAAGCCTTCTTTTTGCAATTGATTTTTAAAATCGAAGCTGATTTTTTCGCCATGAAAATAATATATCTCACAAGGTTTTACTTGGTTTTTTATTAAATCAAATAAACTTTTTCCCGACATTATTTTTGGAAAATAAACATTAAAATATCCTAATTTGTTTAGTTTTTTTGCAGTCTGATTGCCCACGACATAAATATGCGAATTTTTATTAATCATAAGTTTCTCTAAACTATAAATACTATTTGCACTTGAGAGAATTATGGTTAAAGGTTTTTGTAAACTCGTAGATGGTAAATATAAATTTTTGGGAATTATTTTTTTAATTGAAAAAAGTGATTGGAAAAATATTTGGTAATTATTTTTTGATAAAAACTCTGCCAAATCTTGCGAGCGATTTTTGGATTTGGTGATTAAGATATTTTTCATTAAAATTATTGCTATGTTAAAAAACAATTGATAAAATATTTTTAGATAGATTATTTTACAACTAATTTTTATAAATCAAATGAATATTCATGAATATCAAGCAAAAGCATTGCTTAAACAATTTAATGTAGCAGTTCCAGAAGGGCATCCAGCATTTAGTGTTCCAGAAGCTGTTGAAGGTGCAAAACAACTTGCATCAGCTGGACATAAAGTATTTGTGGTCAAAGCGCAAATTCATGCGGGTGGTCGCGGAAAAGCCGGTGGTGTCAAAGTCGTAAAATCAATTGACGAAGTGCGAGAAAAGGCCTCGCAAATCCTGGGAAAAGTTTTGGTAACTCACCAAACTGGTCCTGAAGGTAAAGAAGTGAAAAGACTTTATGTTGAAGCTGGCTCAAATATCAAAAAAGAGTATTATTTATCGGCTGTAGTTGATCGTAAAACTAAAACCGTAGTCTTTATGGCTTCGACTGAAGGTGGTGTTGAAATTGAAGAGGTTGCAGTTGAGCATCCAGAAAAAATCATTAATGTAGCGATTGACCCAGCCACTGGAATTCAGGCTTGTCATGCTCGCAAATTAGGATTTGCTCTAGGTTTTAAAGGTGATACTTTGAAAAAATTTAACAATTTGGTATTTAATCTATATAAAGCTTTTATTGCCACCGATGCTTCGCAAATTGAAATTAACCCATTGGTTGAAACTGCCGAAGGCGATATTATTGCCTTAGATGCTAAAATTAATTTTGATGATAATGCGCTTCATCGCCATGATGAAATTAAAACACTTCGCGATCTTGACGAGGAAGAGCCTCTTGAAATTGAGGCTTCAAAATATGATTTAAATTATATTAAAATGGATGGACAAATTGGTTGCATGGTGAATGGAGCTGGTTTAGCAATGGCAACAATGGATATCATTAAGCTTTATGGATCTTCGCCTGCAAACTTTCTTGATGTTGGTGGCGGAGCTACTCGTGAAAAGGTGACTGCGGCATTTAAAATCATATTGTCTGACTCCAATGTTAAAGGAATTTTAGTGAATATTTTTGGTGGAATTATGCGTTGCGATATTATTGCTAATGGCATTATCGAAGCCGCCAAAGAAGTAAGTTTGAGTGTGCCTTTAGTTGTTAGGCTTGAAGGAACCAATGTTGATTTAGGTAAAGAAATTCTTGCAAAATCAGGTTTGGCTATTATTCCTGCCAATGATTTATCTGATGCTGCCGAAAAAATTGTTAAAGCAGTTAAAGAATATTCTTCTCATAGTTAATTTAATTTTAATCAAAAATTTAAAAAAATGTCAGTTTTAATTAATAAAAATACCAAAGTTATTTGCCAAGGATTCACCGGTTCACAAGGCACTTTCCATTCTGAACAAGCAATTGCTTATGGCACAAAAATGGTTGGCGGTGTTACCCCAGGTAAAGGTGGTTCAAAACATTTGGATTTACCGGTTTTCGATACAGTATTTGATGCGCGCAAAGCAACTGATTGCAATGCTTCTGTTATTTATGTTCCGCCTCCATTTGCTGCCGATGCAATTATCGAAGCAATAGATGCTGAAATCGCTTTAATTGTTTGTATCACTGAAGGTATTCCTGTGCTTGATATGGTTAAAGTTAAAAAGGCTCTTAAAGGTTCTAATTCAAGATTAATCGGACCTAACTGCCCTGGAGTTATTACCCCTGGTGAATGTAAAATCGGTATCATGCCTGGACATATCCATAAAAAAGGCAAGGTTGGAATTGTTTCTAGATCTGGAACTTTAACTTATGAGGCTGTTCATCAAACAACCAAAGCGGGTCTTGGACAAACTACATGTATTGGCATTGGTGGTGACCCTGTTAATGGCACCAACTTTATTGATTGCCTAGAAATGATTTTGGCAGATCCTGAAACTGAAGCTATGATTATGATTGGCGAAATTGGTGGCACCGATGAAGAAGAGGCTGCAGAATTTTTAAAATCTGAAGCCAAAAAAGGTCGCAAAAAACCTACTGTTGGCTTTATCGCTGGCAGAACTGCTCCTCCGGGCAGAAGAATGGGTCATGCTGGAGCTATTATATCAGGTGGCAAGGGTGGCGCAGAAGGAAAAATTGAAGCAATGAAATCAGCTGGCATTGCTGTGGCAGATAGCCCAGCTCTTCTTGGAGACACTATGCTAAAAATTTTAAAATAATCTAGTAAATTATTTTTTAATTAACTATTATTAAAAAACTATAATAAATAAAATTATTTTGTTTATTATTTATAAATCCCACTTAACAAATAAAGGAGTTTTAAATGTCTAACATTGACCGTAAAAAAGCCCTAGAATCGGCTCTATCACAAATTGACAAACAATTTGGCAAAGGTTCTGTAATGAAATATGGCGACCGTCCACAACTTGATATTGAAGTAATTCCATCTGGTTCATTAACTCTTGATGTAGCTTTGGGAGTCGGTGGTTATCCTCGTGGTAGAATTATAGAGATTTATGGTCCAGAAAGCTCTGGAAAAACTACCTTAACTTTGCATGCTATTGCTGAAGCGCAAAAAGCTGGCTTATCTTGCGCATTTGTTGATGCTGAACATGCTTTTGATCCAGCCTATGCTAAAAATTTAAATATTAATCTTGATGATTTAATTATCTCGCAACCAGATAATGGTGAAGCTGCTCTTGAAATTACCGACACTTTAGTTCGTTCTGGAGCAGTTGATTTGATTGTTATTGACTCGGTTGCTGCTTTGGTTCCTCAAGTCGAGCTTGAAGGTGGAATGGCTGATAATCAAATGGGATTGCAAGCCCGTCTAATGAGTAAGGCTCTGCGTAAATTAACTTCCACGGTATCTAAAAGTAATTCAACAGTAATTTTCATCAATCAAATTCGTATGAAAATTGGTGTTATGTTTGGAAATCCAGAAACTACAACTGGTGGAAATGCTTTAAAAT
>JBMSPZ010000066.1:0-7854 GCA_049423025.1 Rickettsiales bacterium | reverse complement strand
TCTAACAACTGATTCTTGTTTTTTGTCATCTAAAATAACCCATGAATTTTTTGGATCAATTTTATCAGAAATAACTCCGGATGCAATAACCCTTCTTTCAATTTCAGATTTTCCAGAAATAGGATTTTCTACCTCATATTGACCAATCATTTCGAATTTATCACCATGTTTCAAACCATCTTCTGAACCTAAATTAACTTTGAAAATAGATTTGCCATCGAAAGTTCTTTTTTCAAGAATATATCCTCTTTTAGCAAAAACATTTCTTAAAATATGTTCTGATTCATCAAGTGCATCAGCTCCGGCTTCACGAACTAGACCATCATCACGCGAAACACCTTTATCTTGATCGCCACCAATTTGAATCCCACCAATTCTGATTCCACCATCTTGTTGAACATTTTCTGTACGAATAGCTTTTCCGTTAAGTTCAATAGTTTCAACTACAGTTAATGAAGGCAGTTCATAAACCTTGATATTTCCAGAAACTTGAGAATTATAAACAAATTTTGGTGGGATAGAAATTACTTGTCCATTTTTTGGATTTACATAAGTGCTACCGTCAACATATTTGTTGGTAAAATTAGCATTAGAAATGGCGCCAGAAACTGCAAAATCTGCAACTTGTGGCCCTTTATAAGCTCCAGTCTTGTTCATTTCAGCTAACTGGACCTCTTTTTGTAATTTTTCAACTGCTTTTCTATCGACAATTTCAGCTAAACGATATTTAGACAATAAGCTCTCGAGGGTTGTAGCAACTGATTTGCCAAGATTGGCATTTTTGGCAGTTTCAATTTCACCTTCCTCAAAATCAAAAACGGCAACTTTAAGCATTTTATTTTCCAACTTTTTTTCATCTGGCATAAAATCACTCTTAGAGATAAATTGCTTTTGATATTTATCAAAATTTTTAATAGTTGGGGTGCAAGAGCTAAGAAGAATAGCGATAACGAGATATTTTAATTTCATATATTTTTAATTTAAGATTCCAAGGATTTTAAGAACACCCTCTTTTTCAATTTGCTCTTCAAAGGATTTAAAGGCCGCTTTTTTAGATTCAGCTTCACCCAATGTAGAACTTCCAGAAACTTCAATTTGATTACTTGCAACAACTTTATCTTGCGAAGTATTTTCTATATCAATTTTGACCTTAGAAACATTTGCCCCATAAATATTTTGAGTATTAATTTCATAATTTAATTCAATAATAATTTGGTTAGGATCTTTTGGGTTGAGTGCTTTTGCGGTTTTAAGTTTTTCCTTATTTAATGCACTTCTAACAATTGATGTTAAATCTTTTGACGATTTTGTATCAAAGAAAAACTCAATATTGGCAGAAGATTTTTCAAATTCATTTTGATATTTTGCCACAAGGTTTAAAATTGATTTTAAATCAACCTCTTCTTGAACCCCAGACAAAATTCTGGCTTTAAGCTCAAGCTCTTTACATAATTCAAGAATTTTTAATAAATTGGTGCGACGCTGAATTGGATTGGCTTGCGCTGAATTTTTATCTAGGTCGTTTATCTTTTTTTGAGTAAATTCGACACGCTCTTTTTGCTCATTAACAAACGGATCTCTTTCTACTGAAACTTCAACATAAAATCTATTGCCGACTTGCTCGCTTTTGGAAACTTCATAGCCAGTAAAACTAATTTTTTCAATTGATTGCTTAACTTTTTGACGAAGTTCCTCATTGTAACTATTTTGATTTTCTTCTTTTATCACTTGCGATTCGGACGAAATTGTAACCACTAATTTTCCTGCAGTATCAGAAAGTGCATTTTTGGTGGCTTCTTCAAGTGTTGCACCCTCTCCTACTCCATATAAAACATCGATATTATTTTTTCTTGGCTTGGTGAAAAAGCTTGGCAAATCCTGATCCTTAGCAAAGGAGTTAAAACATATTCCAACAATAATCAGAGTTGATATTAAAATTTTTTTGAACATTTTATAAATCTTTAAAAATATTATTTGAATTAGATTCAATTCTATTGAGTTTATCACTTGGGGATTCTTGTTTTTGTTTTGGAGTAGAACAAGAATATAGGAATGTGGATAGAAAAATTATTTGTAAAATTTTCATAGTAAATGGTGTTTATTTTATTCACCCCTATTTTCATAGGGGTGAAATTATGTTATATTAATTAGCTTTAGCTTCTTCGGTTTTAGCTGGAAGCGCTGGAACATTTCCTCTTTCCTTTTCAAGTTCATCAAATAATTCTTTGGTGGCTTCTTGAGATTTATCAATAGCTCCTCTGCTTAAATTTGATTTTTTTAATTTATCTTCATAGTCCTTTTGGCTGTTTTTCAAGAATTTGCTATAATCTTGATCATCAATCATCATGTGAACATAAAGAGTTCCATCTTGAGATTTGAACATATGGATTCTTCTAGCACCAGATAATGGTAAGTTTTTGACAACTTCTTTGCTGGCTTGAGCAAAAAACTCTTCCACATTATCGTCATCATTAACTTTTCCAGATCTTAGAGCATTTTTTGTAACGCGAGAAATTTCTGATTGAATTGTAGCGGCAATATTAGCTTTGGCATCTAATTCTGCTTTTGGAAGTTGAACAGTTATACCAGCGCGAGATGGGCTAGCAATACCGACAGCGGCAACACCATCTTTAATTTTTGGATCCAATACCCACTCTGGTAGATCTCCAAGATCATTTCCAGCTGATTTTTTAGTTTCTTTGGTTGCCTCTTTTTGGGCACAAGAAAATAGTAAGGATAATAATAAAATATTAGCTATAATTGTTTTTTTCATAAGAATTTAAAATTATTAAAGTGAAGTAAATTATATTTTAAAGTCTAAAATAATTATTTCAACAATTCTTTTTATGTATGATATATTTATGATGAAAATTTATCTTTTTGATAAATTAATATTACTGCTAAACAATAATATATTAGAGTAATTAGCCATGTCGCTTCAAATATCGACAACACTCCTGAAGAACCTAATTTAAAAAATATTGATGAAGATAAAAATATGGCAAAACCAAAAACTATGCCAACAAATAATTTTAAATTTGCCCTCAACGACCTAAAATGCGATGTTCCAAAAAATATTGCTAAAAGCGTCATAATTCCAAAAAGGAAAATTTGATTGATCTGACTATGTAAATAGACTTTATATTTAGTTGATTTTAAACCCGATTGCTCCATATTTTTTATGATTTCTGGAAGCTCAAATATTGAATGCAAAGACACTAAATCGAGGTTATTTACGATTTTCTTTTTCACAAAATCTTCTTGTAAATCAGTCATTATTTCCATTAATTCAAATTTTTCATTTATTTTTTCTTCATTATTGATTATTCCATCATAGATCATCCATTTATTTGGACTCAACATCATTTTCTTGGCATCAAGCCGTTGATAAAATACATTATTTTTATCATAAAACCATAGGCTCACATTAGCAAAATTAGTGCTATTTTTATAAACATTTCTGGCTATAATTAGAATATTTTCCCCGTTATTTTGTAAATTTTTTTGACGAATCCAGATCCCATTATTTAATGCAATTGATTCTTGATAATCGCTTGTAATATATTTTTCTTCAATTTTAGTAGATTTTTTTATGGTCCAAATCTCAAAAATATTAAAAAAAGTTATCCATAAAATTCCTAGAAAAATTGCAAATACATGAATCGGAAGCGATAATTTCCATACAGAAAATCCAGTATTTCGAATTATCACTCCTTCACTTCGAATTGAAATTTGATAATGAGTGAAGGTCGCAGAAATTAAAATCACCGACAAAATAACTGAACTTAAAAGTTGCGGGATTTTTAAAAAAGATAATAAAAAAATTATACTTATCGCAACTTTGGCTTCCTTAAGCCTTTCAAAGGACTCCATCAAATTTATAATAAAAAAAATCGTGGCAAATCCAAGAGTGATTTTTATAAAATTTAAAAAAAATAATTTTATTAAATATCGATTAATTTTTTTTATAATCATAGTTAAGATTTTCTTGGGTTAATTAATAAAAAAATTATCGAGGTGCTATAAAAAATAAAGTTTATTAAATATGGTAAAAAAAATAAATCCTCTCTCTTATCATTCAATCGATAACTAAAAATCAACAACAAAATATAGGCTACACACAGGATTAATGCTAATAAATTACTATGATTATTTTTTTTCCTATTGATTTTTGATTTTAGCAAAACTGCAGAAATTATTACCGAAAACACCAAAGAAATTAAAGGGTCATTTATGCGTTTATGTAATTCGGATTTTAGCTCTTTTATTTCTTTTGGACTTAAAGAATCTTCGTAGAAAATTAGTTCACTCAGGAAGCGTTCATTTGGCTTCCATTTATATTTAAACAATTCTTGATTTTTTTCATTTAAATTAAAAATATAATTATCAAATTTTAAAATCTCGCTCTTCATGGTAAGATAATTATAGCGTTGCAAAGAGCCGTTATTTAAGCGCAAGAAAATTTCATTGTCTCGCAAAATAATATTAGCACTTTGAGCAGAAAGAGTGATAGCGTAATCCTCGGATCTTTGATCGTTTATTAACAATCCTCTTAAAATATTATTTTCATCCTTTTGTTGAACATAAATGGTTGATTTATTAAAATTTTCAAAATTTTGCGAGGCAAAAGATAAATTTGCATAATTTTCTTTTATATTTTGTTTAGAAATTCGAAATTGCTTATTTGCCATTGGCATAATATAAAATGAAAGCAAAAAATTGAAAACCGAAATTAAAAAACCTAGATAAATAAATGGTAGTGATAGCTTAAAATTGGAGATACCAAAATTTTTTAGAACCACAATTTCACTAAAACTATTAAATCTATTTATCGTAAGAAGAAGAGCAATACAAAAGGAAATTGGAAAAATATAAATTAAAATCCAAGGCAAAATAAAAACAAATAACAGGAAGAAATCTTTTAAATCTATGCCATTTTCAGTGACTAAATTCAAAAAGGCAACAGCCTTGCTAAGCCATATCAGTATTATTAGGATAAATGATATTGCCAACCAATTTAGAAGATTATTTTTAAATAAATAAGTTTTAAAAATCATTGAAAATAAAAATTGCAAGTTTTTTTAAATTAACATAATATGAATTAACTAATTTAAAACCAATTTTTTTAAATTGCCAAAATATTTATGAACGATACAAATTTTTTTCTTAATGGTCAATCTTTCAAAATTAAAGATGGTAGTTCTATTTTAGAGCTAATTCAAAAATTAGAACTTGAACCCAGAAAAATAGCCATTGAAATGGATGAAAACATTATTTCAAGCAATGAATATGAAAAAACTTTTATAACCGAAAATTGCAAAATAGAAATAGTTCATTTTATTGGTGGCGGTTAATGCTATATTTTAAACAGCCATACTAGCATTTCTCTCTTTGAGCGCATCGTTAAGACCCTTTTCCAAGCTAGATAAATCACCTCTAACATCTTTAAAAAAATCTGCGGTTTTAGCGCTATCGAATTTTGTTGAATCAATATCTGAATAGCTATTATGCGCTTCATTTTTCCATGTTTTATAAGAATCAATATCGTAACCAAATGCCTTAAAGCTTTTTAAAAACACATCTTCAAATGCGTTAGTCAATCCCGCAATGGCTGGTTCTCTGGTTTGAGCATAGGGTGAACCTTGGAACTTAACCCTGTCTGACTCGGCAATAGAATATATTTTTAATAGTGCATATATTGCCAAGAAATTCGCAAAAAATCCTGCCAAAAAAGGGGTTGCAACAATAGCTTTAGCTGGTTGGGCTATAATATTACTTTGCCTAAAACTGCTACTAAGTCTTTGAAATTTTTCTTTAAAATCTGGATCGTTACCACAATAACGACTTATCATACTATTGGTTCTTGATTCTAAAGATATTAAGCTAGAAGGAGTAACAGAAATTGGAGATGGCGAGGTGCTTGGTGTATTTCTCATAAACTATTCTCTAAAATTAATAAATTGCAAAGGCAAATTAAAATCTTTTCCTTTCAAAAAAGCAATTACTTCTTGTAAATCATCTCGCTTTTTGCCATCGACCCTTACCTCATCTCCCTTAATAGAAGCCTGAACTTTTAATTTTTGGTCCTTGATTTCCTTGGTAATTTTCTTGGCAATTTCAGATTCAATGCCATTTTTTAACTTAATTTCTTGCTTTAAAATTCCTCCACCCGCCTTTTGCACTTCGCCAAAATCAAAAAATTTGACATCAACGCCTCTTTTGGTTGCAAACACTTTGATTGAATCTTGAATTGCACCAATTTTATAGTCGCTATCGGCAGAAATTTCGATAAGATTATCTTTGATTTTTAATTCAATTGAAAAAATTGCTCCCTTAAAATCATAGCGATTGGTGAGCTCGCGCTTCACAGAATTTACTGCGTTATCAACTTCTTGCATATTTATTTTCGAAACAATATCAAAACTAGGCATATTATATTTTATTTAAAGCGTTATTTAAATCATTTATCAAATCTTGATAATGCTCCAATCCAACCGATAATCTACACATATTATCAGTAATACCGATTGCAAGCTGATCAGCTTGAGCAATATTTGAATGGGTAGTAGTAGCGGGGTGAGTTATCAATGATTTTGAATCGCCAAGATTATTAGAAATATCAACTATTTGTAAAGAATTTAGAAAACTAAAAGCATCGTTTTTACAATTACCAACTTCAAAGGCAATCATGGTCCCGCCATTTTTCATTTGCTTTTTGGCAATTAAATGTTGTGGGTGTGATGGCAATTGTGGATATAAAACTTTTTTTATTTTTGGAGAATTTTGTAAAAATTCAGCAATTTTATTGGCATTGAAACATTGCTTTTCCATTCTTAAAAAATAAGTTTCCAAAGATTTTAAAATTACCCAAGCATTAAATGGACTCAAAGCTGGTCCAGTATGGCGATGAAATGGCAATAAAACTTCCTTGATAAATTGTTGCTTACCCAAAACAGCTCCGCCCAGAGTTCTACCTTGCCCATCAAAATGCTTGGTAGTTGAATAAACCACAACATCTGCGCCAAATTCAAATGAATTTTGTGAGTAAAGCGAAGCAAAAATATTATCAACAATTAAACATGCTTGATTTTTTTTACATAATTTAGCCACAAATTCTATGTCGATAATTTCCAAATTAGGATTGGCAGGAGTTTCAATGAAAACCACTTTGGTATTGCTTTTAAATGCCTTTTCCCATTCTTGATGATTAGTTCCATCAATCAACGAAACTTCGATACCATAATTAGGTAAAATTTTTGTGGCAATGTGATAACAAGAGCCAAACAAAACTCTTGAAGCAATAAAATGATCTCCAGCTTTGAGTTGACACATTATTGATGCAAAAACTGCCGACATACCTGAAGCCATAACACAAGCAGCCTCGCATCCTTCAAGGGCAGATATTTTATCTTCCAACATTTTTAAGGAAGGATTGACATATCTAGAATATACATAACCAGGATCGGTGCCATTAAACCTACTCTCAGCAGTTTCGGCAGAGTTATAACAAAACCCAGAATTTAAAAAGATTGCTTCTGAGGTTTCACCAAAATTAGAACGAAAATTGCCAGCCCTTATTGCTAATGTCTCAGGATGAAGTTGTGATAAATTATTATTTTTATTGCAATAATTCATAGTTTTTTTTAAATTCTAAACAATTAAAAGTTCTAAAATTACATTTTTCTAGGATTTTAATTGATTAATCAAATATTTCAATCAAAATTACAACTCAAAATATGAAGAGGAAAAATTCAAATTCAATCACTAATTCTAAAAATTACGGCGACAGATTTCACGAATTAATTTTAACTTTTTTTTATTGCGGTAAATCAATATTTGCACCCGGAACCGTTG
>JBMSPZ010000065.1:0-8001 GCA_049423025.1 Rickettsiales bacterium | reverse complement strand
AACTACTACAACCATAATAACATCAACATCAACAGCTCAACCATCAACATCAACAGCTCAACCATCAACATCAACATCGCTTCAACCATCAACATCAACATCGCTTCAACCATCAACATCTCAACCAACAACCTCGACTTCATATAAATTTACCACATCACTTCCACAAATCACATCTGAAGGAGTTACCACTTCTAATACCATAGTAACAACATCTGATGGAGCCTCCTCTAATTTTTTAACATCAATGACAACCGATGGTAGCAAAGAAACAATCATAACATCAAGCGATAAAATAACTTCAAAAATTTCAATAACTCCAAATAATGAAATTACATATACATCATCAAGTGGAGAGCAATTTATCATGACAACTTCAGATGCAGGTATAATTGAAGTAAAAGATACCACTGGAAAAATTGTTATTTCCTCAACTCCTACAGCAAATAATCAATTGAAAAAAACAAAAACAATTGTATCTACTTCCATCAAATTAAATAATAGCAATATGAACGCGACGGTAATATCATCAAATGATAAATCTATAAATACCGACGATCAAAAAATAGCTCTAGCAGTTGGATTAGGAGTCGGACTAGGAGTTCCTTTAGCATGCTGTTTAACTTTACTTTGTTGTAGTTTATGTCTAGAATCAAGAAGCGAAACTAGAAGTCATAACAATGACGGTGGAAGTGGAAATTTGGTTTTTGGAGGAAGATTTGGGAATCCATCCGACGCTATTCCTGTTGGCTTTCCTCAAAAACCCAAGGCAGTAGCTACAAAGAGCGATTCATTACAAATGGTTTAAAATAAACTATTTACCATTTCATTTTAATTCCTGTCATAATTTGCCGAAAATTTGCTGGATAATAAATTGATGGATCATTGTTGTTAACAGACGATAAAACATCTATTGTTGGTGAATATTTTTTATCAAATATATTTTTTAAATCTAAGTAAATCCCCAAATTTTTATTAAAATTAAATCCAGAATTAACTGACCAAACGGCGTAATTCGGGGTTTTAACACTATTTTTGCTATCAACAAAAAAACCAAATGGCACATATTCAAAATTTGGCGTCAAATAAAATCCGGAATTATTTTCATATTTCAACTCGGCTCGAACATAATGCTTTGGAGCTCCGGCAATAATATTATTGCCATAAATCTTATCATTATTAAAACGAAAATCATTAAAATTATAAACCATTCGCCAATCCAATTTATCGCCAAATAAATTTTTATCGTCAATTTTTTTAATTATATTTTTTGCAATAACACAATCAAAACCCGCCTCAATTCCTTGATGAATAGTTTTATTTGCATTAACGGCTTGAGTAAGATTTGGAGCTATTGTGTAAAGCATTAACTCATCTCGCAAAATTGAATGATAAAATGCTATATCAAAATTTACATCACGATCATTTCTTCTTGTGCCGATTTCAAAATTATAAGATTTTTGTGCTTTAATATCAGCCAAACCCGAAGCCATAGTTTGACGAAGCTCAGTAAAAGTTGGCGGTTCATAAGAACCACTAAAATTGCTAAAAATTTCAGTATATTTATCTAAATTATAAACCCCACCAATTTTTGGGGAAATCCCAAAATATTGTCTATCGCCACTTTGATTGCCATCGCCTAAAAAGCGATCCTTAAAACTTCGATTGGCATTTAAAAATTGTGAAGCCAATATTAATGAAAATTTTGGTGTTAATTGCAATTTATTTTCAGCAAATAAAATTAGATTTTTAGATTTTTCATCACCCTTTTGAGTCATGTTTGTAGCACTTCCACCTTGATTTATAAATCTTTTTGCATTGGTTAGACCGTTATTAATATTTAATCCAAAATTAAACTCATTTTTATAATCAAATAATTTGTAATTAATTTTGCCATCACCAAAGAAGCCATAATTATAAGTTTTTTGGTCAACAACCTGAAAAATCGGATGATCCAAATCTTTTAAATTAAAAAAAAATCCAAAATTATAAATTTTATTTTCATCAACAAAGCTAGTTTTATTGGCTAGTCGAATTTGATTAAAATTCCGCTCTTGCTTGTTATTTAAATTGGCAATATTTGCTTGTTTTGGATTCTCGCGCATTTGGGCTTTGGTAAGCGCTCCCGCCATTTCTAAATTCGAATTGACAAAAGTTAAAAAAGTTCGATTTTCTAAATTTTTATTTATTTGATAACCAAAATTATTATAAAATTTTGCATCAGCCTGATTATTTTGCTTGCGAAATCCATCGCTTTTCATCGTTGATAATGACGAGTAATAATCAAAATTTCCCTTCACCATTCCACTTGAAATATGCCCGCGATAAGTGCCGAAACTTCCCAGTTCAGCCCTAATTTTTAACGAACTCGCATTATAGCCCGTTGGAGACACAAAATTAATGGCACCACCAAGGGTCGCCGAGCCTAAATGAAAACCACTAGCACCTTTAAAAATCTCGACACGATCAAAAGCTAGCGGATCTATATCTTGAAAATCCGCACTACCATCTGCTAAATTAATTGGCACACCATCTTGATATAAATTAATTCCGCGTAAATGAAAATTTCTGGATAAGCCCGATCCACGAATCGACAACCTAGCCTCTTGCCCGGTTTTTACTTGGGCTAAAACACCAGGTGCATAATCAAAAATATCCTTAACATTAATCACAAAATTATCTTGCAAATTCGCTTTATCAACCACAGAAACTGCGCCAGAATTTTTTTTGAGATTTGCTATAAAATTTTCGCTATCATTTACGGTTAGCGATTTTTTATTAGCAATTACATTGATAGTGGGTAAGGTTTTATTTTTATCAAGATTTTGTGCTAAAACGCCATTAGTAAAAATAAAAAAAATCAAAATAAAGTTCGGTAAAAAATTTTTCATAAAATATTTTTTAAGTTAAAATAATACTTCAATTATAACTAAAAAAATTTATAAAAAATTGGACAAATTGTCTCACCTAAAATTAGATGATTTTTAAATTTTACAAAAAAAAAGTCGTAAAGGACGAATCCTTTACGACTAAAAATGTTTTTTTAAAATGTTGGTTTAGAACATTCCGCCACCAGGCATTCCACCATGGCCACCAGCCATAGGGTTTGGAGCTGACTCATCTTTCTTTTCGATGATTGCACATTCAGTGGTGATCAACAAACCTGCAACCGATGACGCATCTTGTAAAGCTGTGCGAACAACTTTGGTTGGGTCAACGATTCCAGCTTTGAACATATCACCATATTTGTTATTTTGCGCATCATAACCATATGAAGCATCTGCTTTATTCAAAACTTCATTGGCAACTACCGCGCCGTCAAAACCAGCATTTTCAGCAATTTGACGAATTGGTGATTGTACAACTTTTTTGATAATATTGATACCAACATTTTGTTCATCATTGGCACCTTTTAATTTATCAAGCACTCTGCCCGCATATAACAAGGCAGAACCGCCACCAGCAACAATACCTTCTTGCATTGCAGCTTTAGTTGCAGCCAAGGCATCGTCAACACGATCCTTTTTTTCTTTAACTTCAACTTCAGTGGCTCCGCCAACTTTAATGATGGCAACACCGCCAGAAAGTTTAGCTAATCTTTCTTGTAATTTTTCGCGATCATAATCAGAAGTTGTTTCTTCGATTTGAGCTTTAATTGAAGAGCAACGAGCTTTAACATCGGTTGATTTACCAGAACCATCGACGATGGTGGTATTTTCTTTATCAACAATGATTTTTTTTGCTTGCCCTAATTGTT
Organism: Rickettsiales bacterium; assembly: GCA_049423025.1. GTDB lineage: Bacteria > Pseudomonadota > Alphaproteobacteria > Rickettsiales > UBA1997 > CAILUF01. Next base: position 4,244 of record JBMSPZ010000065.1, on the reverse strand, counting down.
TTACTCCAACATTTTCAAGCTTCATACCTAAATCTTCAGAAATTAATTGACCGCCAGTTAAAACTGCAATATCTTCCATGATTGATTTACGACGATCGCCAAAACCTGGGGCTTTAACTGCACAAACTTTCAAACCACCTCTTAAACGGTTTACCACCAAAGCAGCAAGAGCTTCACCCTCAACATCTTCGGCAATAATCAAAAGTGGACGACCAGATTGAACAACGGCTTCAAGCATTGGAACCATTGGTTGCAAATTGGAAATCTTTTTTTCAAATAATAAAATTAAGGCATTTTCCATTTCTACAATCATTTTTTCGCCGTTAGTTACGAAATATGGCGATAAATAACCGCGATCAAATTTCATACCCTCAACCACATCGACTTCAAAATCTAAGCCTTTAGCTTCTTCAACGGTAATTGGGCTATCAGCACCAACTTTTTGAACAGCATCAGCGATTTTGCTACCAACCTCTACATCACCGTTGGCTGAAATTGTAGCAACTTGAGCAATTTCATCTTTATTGCTCACTTTTTTGCTCATTTTGCCAAGCTCTTTAACAACCGCTTCAACGGCTAAATCAATACCACGTTTTAAGTCCATAGGGTTGATTCCAGCAGCCACTGATTTGATTCCTTCGCGCACAATTGATTGAGCAAGAACGGTTGATGTTGTTGTGCCATCACCAGCAATATCATTGGTTTTAGAGGCAACTTCTTTAATCATTTGCGCTCCAAGATTTTGAAATTTATCAGCTAACTCAATTTCTTTAGCAACAGTAACTCCATCTTTAGTTATTCTTGGCGCTCCAAATGATTTTTCAATAACTACATTACGACCTTTTGGCCCTAATGTTACTTTTACCGCATTGGCAATGACATCAACACCCTCAACAATTTTGGTGCGGGCATCAGTGCCAAATAAAATTTCTTTTGCAGACATATTTTCTCCGTTTTAAATTAATTATTTCTTTTTAATGATTGCTAAAATATCGGTCTCTTTAAGAATGATTAATTCTTTGCCGTCAACCTTGACTTCAGTTCCACCCCATTTAGCAAATAAAATGTGATCACCTTTTTTAACATCAAGCGGGATTCTTTTGCCATGATCATCACGAGAACCCTCACCTACTGCTACAACTTTACCCTCAGCCGGTTTTTCTTTGGCGGTATCAGGGATAATTATGCCTCCAGCAGTTTTGCTTTCAGCTTCAACGCGCTCAACAAGAACGCCATTGTGAAGAGGAATTATTTCCATATTTGTTTAATGTTAATTTAGGATTAATAAATTGATTCTTTTTCGAATCTTTAAAATTTATTGATTTTAATAATAAATCAAAATTTCTAAAATAAACATAGTTTAAAATAATTTTCTTACAAGGGTTATATTTAAAAAAATTTAATCATTTAGAATTTTATCTAATCTTCCTTCGCTTTCCAGCGCATGTAAATCATCGCATCCACCCACATGAAAATCACCTATAAAAATTTGTGGCACGGTCATTCTTCCGTTAGCTTTTTTAATCATTTCTTGCTTTTGTTCATCAGTTGTAATTTTGATTTCCTCAAAAGCTACTCCTTTTCTTTGCAGTAAGTTTTTCGCTTTTACGCAATATGGGCAAACATCTTTACTATAAACAATAACTTTTTTCATATAAATTTAGCGTTGAGATAATACATTTCTATTTCCACTTTGCTCCATGCCATAAGAATATGTTGGTGGGACATAATATTGGTCGGCATCATATTGCTGATAATATGGAGAAGGAGGAATGGCATAAGGATTTGAATAAAATCTTGAGCCAGCATTTGGATAAACTTGATATGGTGGCGATGAATATGAAGGTGGATAATATTGAGCTTGATAAGGCGGTTGATATTGAACCATAGGGGGTTGGGCAGGCATTTGCCCCTGATACATTTGCGCCGAACCATTCATTTGTGAACCACCGATTTGCGCTTGTCGGTAATAATAGTCGGAACTATATTTAGCTCTAGGGTCAAGAGCTGGCGCAGAACCAGGTTCAAAACCAACCGAATTATATAAGGTTTCATTGTCATATTTGTCGTGAGAACAAGCTGAAACCAAAACACCAAGCAACATAAATAAAAGCAAATCTTGCAATTTTATGATGATTCCTTCGCGTTTTTTCATTTGTTAATATTTGTTGTTTGCAGGGCTATTTTGATTGCGCTCAACATTGTAATAACTTGATGGCGGAACATAATATTGATCAGAATCATAATAAGGCGTGGCATATTGTTGAGGCAATGCATATGGATTGCTATATGCCCTAGAATTGGGTTGATAATAAGGTTGTGCGTAGCCTTGATAATATTGAGGCGGTTGATATTGGTAATATCTTGGTGCATTGGCATTAGAAAAATCATTATTGCGTGAACAAGATGCAATTATACAAAGCATAATGATTAAAAAGCATTTGCGCATTTTAAAAAAATATTTAACTTTTAATCATTTAAAAAAAATAAAGAAATTTAAAATCTTTATATAATAAAAATATGCTTTTACAAAACTAATTTCAAGATATATTATTTATAAAAATTTTAAAAAAAATTTTGGCAACATATGACACAAAATTACGATGAAAAATTCATCAATTTAGCCTTAAATTTATCGCTTAAAAATATTGGCTTAACCGCTGAAAATCCATCTGTTGGATGTGTAATCGTCAAAGACTCAATAATTTTAGCAACTGGCATTACCTCAATTTCTGGTCGCCCGCATGCCGAAATAAATGCTATCAATAAAATTTCTGATAAAAATATTTTAAAAAATTCTACCCTTTATGTCTCGCTTGAGCCATGCTCTCACTTTGGCAAAACCAGCCCTTGTGTCGATGAAATTATCAAATATCAATTTCAAAAAGTTGTGATTGCTTCAATTGATCCAGATATTAGAGTCAATGGTGCCGGTATAAAAAAAATGCGAGAAGCGGGCATCGAAGTTGCTGTTGGAGTTTGTCGAGAAAAAATGGAAAAAATTAATCGTGGTTTTTTTTCTGCCAAAAAATTTGGATTACCCTTTGTAACCATGAAAATCGCTAGCTCATTTGACGGTAAAATTGCCACCAAAACTAATGAAAGTAAATGGATTACTTGTCAAAAATCTCGGGAATTTGCCCATAATTTACGCTCCAAAAATCAGGCAATTATTATTGGTGGCAACAGTATAAAGCAAGATAACCCTTTACTTAACACTCGGCTTGAGGGCTTAGAAAACATATCGCCAATACCGATTATTATTTCTAAAAATATTAATTTTTCTTTTAACGAAAAAATATTCACCGAGAATAAATCACCGCAAAAAATCATAATTACTAATGCTGATAATTTAAATAAAAATCAGAATTTACAAAATTGGTTAAAGCAAAATGATGGACATCAAGCCCTTTATATTAGAGAAATAAATAAAGATGATCTAAATTTCATTGATTTAAAATTAGCTTTACAGGAGCTAGTTAAATTAAATATAAATTCAGTTTTAGTTGAAGGTGGTGGTCAAATTTTCAGTGAATTTTTAAGGCAAAATTTAGTTGATGAATTAATTTGGATTAAATCACCAATTATCATTGGCAATGACGGAATTCCTGCTATCAATGCCTTTGGTGCTAAAAATTTGAGCGATGCTTTGCATAATTTTCGACCGATTGAAAATTTCAATATTGATCAAGATTACATCACAATTTTTAAAAAATAATTACATTATTTTACATTAAAATTTTCAACGAATCTGTGAATCAGTTGAAATTGTTGAAATTGATGATGGCGATCTTGAAAAAAACGCTCCTCCAGAAATTGAGGATGGTGGCGTCATCGAACCAGCTGGCGAAAACGGCCCTCTAGATAAAGTGCCGGGAGATGATTCTCGACTAGAGTCCATCCCTGGAGAGCTTTCCCTCGAATTTGAAGATGTTTTTGGATAGAAACCCATATAATGCTTAAAGGCTTCTTTGTTATTTAGATTTTCTAAAATAATATCGATTCTTTCTTTTAGCTGTTCATCATTTATATTTTGCAAACTATTTAGTTGAGAAACAATTTGATTTTTACTTTCGCAATCATTTAGATTTGGAAATTTTAATTTATGATCAATTCCAATTATTGCTTTTTTTTCAATTATTTTTTTAAAATATTCACTAAGTCTTCTGTTAAAGGTATTTTTTGCATCATCACCCTCATATGTTGGAAAATTATCTTTTAAAATCCTTTTGCAAAGCTCTAAT
>JBMSPZ010000064.1:0-8169 GCA_049423025.1 Rickettsiales bacterium | reverse complement strand
TTTGCTTGCAAGTGATCAAGAATTGGGTAATAAACTTGAAAAGGCTATAATAAATCTTGAACATGCAATTGAAAAAAAATATAAGAATGATGGTGGTGATAAGGGTGTTTTAGACCATAATGGACTAACGAAAAATGTGAATAATCTAATTGTTCCAGAGGCTAGGAATAATGGATATCATAATATATTAAAAGAACGGGAAATACCAAGTTCATCTCCAAGTGCAGCTGGATCTGGTAATACATCAAGGGGTGGTGCAGTTGGTATGCAGTGATTTTTAAAAAATTTGACTTTTGTTTTTTTTGTGCGATAATGAATATCAGTTATCAATTTTTTTTAAGAAAATGTCGACATTTTTTCGTATCAATTATCAAAAATATTTTGGGTTATATTTGGCATTAATTATGCATAGCATTATTGCCTTTGGACTGTTCTTAAATCTTGATTCTCAAATCACGCTACAACAAATTATCAAAATTAATTTTTTAAATTCTAAACCCGCAAATTCTGCCCAAAATTTTTCGACAAATTTAAATCGGAATTCTAAAAGAAAATCTGCAGAAAATTCACAAAATTCTTCAATAAATCAGGCAGAAACTGAGCCAGTTTACAATGCACCAGAATTAAATAATCCATCTCCAATTTATCCATTGCAAGCCAAGTCTAGAGGCATAACGGGCAAGGTGGTCTTGGAAGTGCTGGTTTCAGAAGATGGAAAACCTTTGAATGTAAAAATATTTTCTTCAAGCGGATCTGATTTGCTTGATGATAGCGCTCTTGAAACTGTTAGTAATTGGAGTTTTTTGCCGGCAAAAAGATTTGGCAATAATGTTTTGGCTAAAATTTATGTGCCGATAGAATTTAAACTAATTTAAAATGAATTTAAATGAAATTTATCGTGATGCCGATTTTGTATTGATGGCGGTTTTATTGATATTGCTTGCAATGTCAATAATTAGTTGGATGATAATTTTTTCAAAAATAATTAAATTAAGCCAACAAAAAAATTATCTTAATTTGTTTTTGCAAAATAATTACCAACCCAGCAATTATCAATCAAAATTTTTTACTTTTAATTCAATTTTTTCAATAACCTCAATCCCGCCAAGTATAAATTTCAAATGGATTGATAATATTTTTTCTAATAAGTTGGAAATTTCTGGAGAAAATGCTCTTAATTCTCCGCAGTTTTCGGCGCTTAATCATATTATTTTTGCTACCAAAAATCTTGAAAATATCTTGCAAAATTATCATTCGCACGATGCCAAAAAAGAGGTAATCACCCTTCATTTATCTCAAGCGCTTGATGAAATTAAGATTTGGTTTGACAAAGGCTTAACGATTTTGGCTTCAATTGGGTCATGCTCGCCTTTTATTGGATTATTTGGAACGGTTTGGGGTATTTATCATGCTCTTGGTAATATTGCCAATAAGGGTAGTGCAGGCTTGAATATTGTAGCAGGTCCAATTGCTGAAAGTTTAATTGCTACTGCAATTGGCTTATTTTGTGCAATTCCTGCGGTTTTAGCTTATAATGCTTTTGTTCGAGCTCATAAGTTGATGATTCAAAATCTTCGACATTTAGCCGAGCAAATCACTGTTCACCTATCAAATCAAAGGCTTTAATTTATGCAAAGCGGTTTTGACAAAGAAGATTTTCAAGCGCCTCTAGCAGAAATTAATATGACTCCTTTTGTTGATATTATGTTGGTGCTAATGGTAATTTTGTTAGTTACTGCGCCAATAATTCAATCTTCAATTGAAGTAAATTTGCCAAAGGAGACGGGGCAAAATATAGAAGATAAAAATCCGATAAGTATTACAATTACCAAAGAAGGAAATTATTTTATCGAGCAAAAACCTGCGTCGTTAAATGATTTGAAAACTCACCTCGTTAATATTGCAAAAGAAGATGTTCAAACGCCAATTCATATTAAAGCCGACCAAGAATGCGAATATGGAAAAGTTAGTTCGGTGCTGTCAATTTTACAAAATTCTGGATTAAGTAATATTGGTTTTATTGCCGAAAATAAATAAATTCCAATCTATTTATTTGGTTTGGTCAAGTTGATAGGCGTCGTGCAAAACTCTAACCGCTAACTCACCATATTCTTTGGCAATTAAGACCGAAATTTTTATTTCAGAAGTTGAGATTAAAAGCAAATTAATTCCTTTGTCAGCTAGGGTTTTAAACATAGTGTGGGCAACCCCAGAATGACTAATCATGCCAACGCCAATTACTGAAATTTTGGCGATATTATCATCGATTTTTAAGTCAGAATATTTGACTTCACTTTTAATTGATTCAATTGCAATTTTTGCTCTTTCAAGCTCTTCTTTGCTGGTGGTGAAAGTGATATCGATAAATTTACCATCGGCGGAAATATTTTGTACAATCATATCGACATTAACTTCTTTTTGGGCAAGTGCTCCAAAAATTGTAGCTGATAAACCTGGATGATCAGGCATATTTGCCAAGGTGATCCTGATGTCGTTTTTACTATAGCTAATTCCTGTTATTAAGCGTCTTTCCATAATTTCCTCATTGTTATTTACTAAAATTGTGCCAGAATTTTCATTGGCTTCGCCAAAAGATGACAATACTCTGACCCGAACATTGTGAGCCATCGCCATAGCGACAGATCGGGTTTGTAAAACTTTAGAACCACTATATGCCATTTCTAGCATTTCTTCGTAGGTAACTTTTTTTAATTTTTGCGCTTTATCGGTAATTCTTGGATCGGTAGTGTAAACTCCATCTACATCGGTATAAATATCGCATAAATCCGCCTTAACCGCAGCCGCAATGGCAACTGCAGAAGTATCAGAGCCACCACGACCAAGAGTGGAAATGCGCTGATTAGAATCATTTATACCTTGAAAGCCAGCAATTACAAAAACATCATATTCTTGTAAAGTTTTTAGCAAAAATTCCCCATCAATTTCCTCGATTCGGGCTTTACTATGAACATTATCGGTTTTGATTGGAATTTGCCAGCCGAGGAAAGATCGGGCTTTGTAACCCATTGATTGCAATTGTAAAGCTAAAAGACCACAAGTGATTTGTTCGCCAGTGGCAACGATTGAGTCATATTCGATTAATGAGTCGTCATTGGTTAAATTTGAGACTTGATTGCAATAGTCAACCAATTGATTAGTGACACCCGACATTGCTGAAACCACCACGATAACTTTGTTTTTTTTATCAAGTTCAGCTTTGACTTTTAGGCTCACATTTTTAATTCTGGCGATATCTCCAACTGAAGTCCCGCCAAATTTTTGCACTATAAGCATGAAGTAAATTTTAGTTAATATTATGCTATTATTTCGATCATCAATTTAACTGGTAATTTGGTTAAAAGAATCGGACTAATCTATAAAATTTTATAAATATTATATCAATTTTACAACAAAAAAAATTTTTTGCTAAAAATAAAAATTCAAGGTTGATTTATCATTATTTTTTTTTACAATTATCAATGAAATCAATAATTATTTAAGTAAATTTTTTTTGTATGAACGCATTTCGTAAATTAGCCAAAAACATATTTTTCAAAATCATCCTTGCCATAGTAGGGGTCAGTTTTATTACCTTTGGAATTAGCAGTTTTTTAGTTGATATGCCCAATAGTTGGGTGTTAAAAGTCGGTGGTGAAAAAATCAGTCTTAAAGCTTTTGAAAGGGCATTGGAACTGGATAGAGCGATTGTTAGATCTAATAAAGGCTCAAGTGAAGAAATTGAAAAATACCTTAATTCGGAGCGTTTTAAATCAGAAGTGGCTAATCGCTTGATTCGCAAAACCATGATTAAAAAAGTTGGAGAAGATATCGGTGCTTACGGCAGTAAAAAAATTATTTTACGAAATGTCGCCGAAGATAAAAATTTTCAAGATAAGGATGGAAAATTTGATAAGGAAAAATTTACTAAATTTCTACAAAATAATGGTTTGAATGAAGAAATTTATGTAAATGAGGTGCTCGGAGAAGTTTCTGCGGAAATGATTTTTAATAGCTTATCTTCGGTTCTTCCTGTTAATTATAAAAATTTTAATGAAAGAGAAGAATTTAACAAAGAAAAGAGAGTTGTGGATTTAATCGCTATCTCTAAAAATGATGTTAAGAATATTGAAAATCCTACTCAGCAAGATGTTTCGGATTTTTACAATAACAATAAAAAACAGTTTGTAACTAACGAATTTCGTGAAATTAAAATAATCGAAATGGATAAAAAAAATCTCAATCAAAAGCCTGAAGTTTCAGAGCAGGAAATTCAAGATTATTATAATGAAAATCTCAAAACTAAATTTACTACCTCAGAGTCAAAAGATTATTATCATCTAATGGTTGATGATGAAAAAGTTGCTCAAGAATTTCAGCAAAAAATTATAGCATTTAATAATTCTGTGAATGTTAAAAATGAGTTCGCTAAAATGGCAAAAAAACTTCACAATAAATCAATTAAAGATATAACAATTGAGAAAATCACTAAATCGACATTGCCTCTAGAAATTGCTGATAAAATCAATAATTTACAGATAAATCAAGTAAGTGAAGTAGTAAAAAGTAAAATTGGTTTTCATGTATTTTTATTAAATAATATCAATCCAGAGCGCCAATCAACCCTTGCGGAAGCAAAGTCAGAAATTTTACAAAAAATATCTCTACAAAAACAAGAAAAAATAATTGAAGAACAAATTGTTAAAATTAACGATGCGCTTCTTGCCTCTAAATCATTAGATGAAGTTGCTGGTAAATTTAATTTAACCGTAAAAAAACTAAATTTTGCTTTTGATGAAAATGGTCTAGGTAAAGAAAATAAAGAAATTGAAGAGACCAAAATTTATAAGGATTTGGCTAAAAATACTTTTGCATCAAAAATCAATCAGCCTTCCAAATTATTGCAAAATTCAGAAGATAAATTTTATGCTCTTGAGGTAACAAAAATAGAGCCTGCTCGAAATTTAGAATTAGCAGAAGTTAATGAAAAAATCTTGCAAGATTTGATAGAACAGCGAAAAATTGCTGGTCTTGGCAAATTAGTCAAAGAAGTTTTTGCAGAAATCGAAAAAGCGCCACAACAAGCTGTAAATATTGGTTATAATAAGGGTTTTAAAGTCGATAAAAATAAAGAGTTTCAAAGATTAAATTTTGTCGATGTTGGAGATTCAAAAATGCCAATTAAAAATGAAATAATTGATGAAATTTTCGAAACCAAAATTGGAAATGTAACTAAGGCGGTTGCTATAACTCAGGATTTATATGTAATTGCTTTAGTCAAGGATTCTAAATTGGCAAAATTGTCGTCTCAAGAAGAAATTGACGCCAAAAACAAGGCTGTAAATGAATTTGCCCAAGATATTATTTTGGAATATAATGATTATCTTGCCAAAAAATTTCCAATTGAAGTCAATGAAAAATTTTTTCAAAACAAAAAATCTTAAATTGACAAATGAGTTTTAACCTAAGCAAAGAGCAGTTTGAAGCAGTTATATCAAAGGAGAAATCCACGGTTTTGTTTAAAAAAATTTCGAGCGATAATTTTACAATAATTTCTACTTTTTCAAAATTGTCTAAGTTCTATGATGAGAATATTTTTTTGTTAGAATCCGCAGAAAATGGCAATAACAAAGGAAGATTTTCGGCTATTGGTCTTATGCCAGATAAAATTTGGAAATGCGAAAATAATCAATCTTATATCAATTTAGATTTTGCTAAAAATCCAGAAAATTTTATTGTCGAAAAAGGAGATATCTTTGATAATTTTCGTGAATTTTTGGCAATGTCGAAAATAAATTGGTCAGATTTGAAATATCAAAATTCACAATTGCCATCAATTTGTTCTGGAGTGTTTGGTTACATGAATTATGATATGGTGCGCTTTATGGAGCGATTGCCCAATAGAAATTTACCCGATGAAATTAAAATCCCAGATTCGATTTTTGTGCGTCCGCAAATTTTGATTATATTTGATAGCCTTTTTGATTGCGCACTAATTTGTTGTCCAGTCTTTGCGGATAATTCACAAAATTATGATTTGTTGGTTAATAAAATTCAAAATGTGATTAAAATTTTGCAAGACCCAATTAGTGGTAAGCAAAATTCGAATGCAGAATCATTAGTTTTTGATGCGGAATTTAAGAGTAATTATACGCAAGAGCAATATTGTAAAATCGTCGAAAAAAGTAAGGAATATATTGTTGCCGGTGATATTTTTCAAATTTTGCCATCGCAAAGATTTAGTGCAAATTTTGATAAAAATCTTGATCCATTTTATTTTTATCGCTCCCTAAGAAGCATTAATCCATCACCTTTTTTATTTTATATAAAATTTAAAGATTTTGTGATTACTGGCTCAAGTCCAGAAATAATGGTTTCGCTTCAAAAAGATGTTGTCACCATTCGTCCACTTGCTGGAACTAGAGCTAGGGGCAATTCTCACCAGCACGATCAAGAAATTGCTCAAGAATTATTGAATGATGAAAAGGAGGTTGCCGAACATTTAATGCTAATAGATTTAGGAAGGCATGACCTTGGTTCAGTGGCTAAACCAAATTCAGTTAAGGTTACCAAAAAAATGGCGGTAGAATTTTATTCTCATGTAATGCATTTATCATCCACTATTGAAGGAAAAATTTTGGACGATTATGATGCGGTAGATGCCTTGATAGCTGGCTTTCCAGCTGGAACTGTTTCTGGGGCTCCAAAAATTCGTGCAATGGAAATTATTGAAGAAATCGAAAATGTTAAAAGAAGTTTTTATGCGGGCTGTGCTGGATATTTTGCAAGTAATGGTGATATGGAAACTTGTATTACCTTAAGAACCGCATTGATTAAGGATGAAAAAATTTATGTGCAAACTGGTGCTGGAGTTGTGTTTGATTCAATCGCAATTAACGAATATAATGAATGCATCAACAAATCTAAAGCCTTACTTCGAGCCTATCAAAATATAAAAAATATATTGGAGTAAAGCATAAAAAATTCTGTAAAATTCTTAATTTCTTAATTCTCCAGATTTATTTAAATCGATATTGAGCACCATTCCAAAGCCGATCATCATTGAACCCATAATGGTTCCGCCATAGGAAATAAAAGGCAAGGGCGCTCCAACTACAGGCAATAATCCCATTACCATCCCAATATTTATAAACATATGAATGAAGAAAATATTAACAACACCGATTACAAATAATCTTCCAAATTGATGCTTGGTTTTCATGGCGATATTTATGCAGATAGCAAGAATTGCGCCATAAATACAAATAGTAAATAAGCTACCAATAAAACCCAACTCTTCGCTTAGCATTGTAAAAATAAAATCAGTTTGTTTTTCTGGAAGAAAATCAAGTTGACCTTGTGTTCCACCCAAAAACCCTTTGCCAAAAAATCCTCCAGAACCAATGGCAATTTTTGATTGGATTATGTTGTATCCACTGCCCAGAGGGTCGTGTGTGGGGTCAAGAAAAGTGAAAATCCGCTTTTTTTGATAATCATGTAATAAAAAATTCCAAACAAAAGGAATTGCAATAAGTGTGGTGATGCCAACCGATACAAATTTCCATATTTTTACACCCGCCATAAATAACACAACGATTCCAACCATTGCCAATATTGATGCGGTGCCTAAGTCGGGTTGATGAAATATAAAACCAACGGGAACAAAAATCATTAGAAGAGGGGGGATAACAAATTTTAATCTTCCAATATTCTCGGCTTCAATGCTATAAAAATAGCGCGAGAGAGCAAATACTGTACAAATTTTCATAATTTCCGATGGTTGAATTTTGAGGGAGCCAATTCTAAACCATCTAGTTGCGCCCATGGCATTGTGGCTAATTTGCTCCATAACATCGACCATAATTACCATTATTAAGGCAATTGCGTAAAATAAATATGATAATTTAAACCAAATTTTAATATCGGTGACGGCAATAAAAATCATTAAAGGAAAAAAAATGCAAAAAAAAGCGAGCTGACGAATTAGCCAAGGCTTAAAAGAACCTCCCGCAGCTGAATAAAGCATAAAGAAACCAATAAATGCCAAAGTTATTATTAGGTAAATCAATATCCAATTTAGTTGCTCTAATTTTTGGGAAAATGAAATTTTATCGTTATTTACAAGACTCATTTTGGAATATTAATAACTTTTTAAAGATTAAATTTAAATTA
>JBMSPZ010000063.1:0-8200 GCA_049423025.1 Rickettsiales bacterium | reverse complement strand
CAAACCGATTTTACTAAAAATTTTAAGTCCCGTCAAGTGATTTCTGTGCCAATAGCCCATATGGATGGTAATTATTTTGCCAATTCTGAAACCTTAAAAATGATTGAAGATAATTCAATGATTGCTTTCAAATATGTTGATGCTTATGGCAATGTTTCAGATGAAGCCAATCCAAATGGCTCTTCTTTAAATATCGCAGGAATTTATAATAAGGAAAAAAATATTTTAGGAATGATGCCTCACCCCGAGAGAGCTATTGATAAAAGCACTGGCTCCAGTGATGGTTTGATTTTATTTGAATCGCTTAATAATTTATTTTAACTTATGGCAAATAAAGTTAGGGTTGCCGTTTTAATTTCAGGTAGAGGCTCTAATATGAGGGCTTTGATTGATGCTTGTAAAGAGCCCGATTTTCCAGCGCAAATTTGCTTGATAATATCCAATAAAGCTGATGCCGAAGGCTTGATTTATGCCAAAGAAAATCAAATTCCTACCAAAATTATCGAAAGCAAAAATTTTTCTAAAGATGAAATTGGTAGAATGGAATTTGATAAATTAGTTTTTCAAGAAATTGTTAATCATAAAATTGATTTGGTTTGTTTAGCGGGTTTTATGCGAATTTTATCAAAATGGTTTGTAGAAAATTTGAATAATAAAATTATCAATATTCATCCATCTTTGCTTCCAAGTTTCAAAGGAGCGAATGCGGTGCTTGATGCTTTAAAAGCTGGGGTAAAAATTACGGGTTGCACTACGCATTTTGTAACTGAAAAAATGGATGATGGACCAATAATAATGCAGTCGGCAATCGAAATTGATGTTGATGATAATTTAGAAAGTCTTGCAAAAAAAATTCTGGTTCAAGAGCATAAAATATATCCTCAAACCCTTTATTTAATATCCAAAAAATTACTTAATTCATTATGAAAACTTTACCTTTAGTTTTGGCGCCTGACCCATTTTTAAAAAAAATTTCCCAAGCGGTAGATAAAATTGATGATAATCTTAAAGAGTTTTTAAAGCAAATGGTGCAAACCATGTATCACGAGGGTGGAGTTGGTCTTGCTGGTGTTCAAGTTGGTCTGTTAAAAAGGGTTTTAGTAATGGATGTTGATTATGAAATATCGCATCATCACCATCATCATGACGATGAAGATGAGTGCAATGATTTTGAGATAATAAATCCAAATCCACAATATTTTATTAATCCAGAAATAATTGAGTCTTCAGCAGAAAAATCAAGCTTTAATGAGGGTTGTTTGTCATTTCCAGGTGCAAGAGCCGAAGTGATTCGCCCCGAATCAATAACTGTAAAATTTCTTGACATCAATGGGCATGAGCAGTTAAAAAGATATGATGGAATTTCTGCAACTTGTATTCAACATGAGATTGACCATTTAAATGGAATAACTTTTGTTGATAGAATATCGCCTTTAAAAAAAGAAGTAATTCTTAAAAAATTAAAAAAACGCAAAAATGGCTAATTTTAGATATAGAGCAATTAATCAAGAAGGTAAGTATATTTCGGGAAAAATCTCGGCTGAAAACCCTTCGGAGTTGATGTCGCTTTTAAAATCAAGCTCTCTTGAGTTAGTATCATTTCGAGAGGAAAAAAATAATTTTGCAAATTTTCTAGGTGGTCTTAAAAGTAGTGAACTTATTACTATTTTTATCCATCTTGAGCAGTTGGACAGAGCGGGCGTATCGATTATTGACTCAATTCAAGATTTAAAAGAAACTTCAGATTCCAACAAGGTTAAAAACTTGATGCAAGAAATTTATGAATCCATTAAAAATGGTAACTTATTTTCTGAAAGTCTTGCCAAAAGACCTGATATTTTTAAATCAACTTATGTTGGTTTGATTGCAATGGGTGAAAAAACTGGTAATCTATCAAATTCATTTACCAATATCATCGAAGATATTAAGTGGAATATCGAAATCCGAAGAAAAACCAGAAAAGCAATTATGGGACCGCTTTTCGGTTTAAGCTTGATGTTTCTTGTTCTTGGTGTAATGACTGCGGTTGTGGTTCCGAAGGTAACGGGCTTTTTGTCTGCTCAAAGTATCGATTTACCTTTTATTACTGTTGCCCTAGTGAATTTTTCCAATTTTGTGCAAGGAAACTGGGCAAGTATATTAATGCTTCCACCGTTGATTTATGGTTTGATAAAAATTTTAGAAAAACTTCCTGCGACTCAAATTAAGATTGATTATTTTAAATTAAAAATTCCAGTTTTTGGTGGAATTATAACTAAAATTGAATCGGCAAAATTCTGTCAGTTTTTTGCAATGACTTTTAAAAGCGGTCTTGGTGTGCTTGAGTGCCTTGATTCATCAAGTGTTGCTCTTAAAAACAAGGCAATCAAAAATGCGATTAGTTTCGTGCGTCAGCAGGTTTCGGACGGACAATCACTTTCAGGCTCTATTTCGGCAACAAAATTCTTTCCAAATCTTGTAGTGAGAATGTTTAAAGTTGGTGAGGAAAGCGGTAATATGGAAAGCTCTTTGAAAAATATTAAATATTTCTACGATAAAGAAATTAATGATTCAATTGATAGAATTGTGGGTTTAATTCAGCCAACTATCACTGTAGTTATGGGTGGTATGATTGCGTGGATTGCGGTGGCGGTGTTTGGTCCAATTTACAGCACATTCTCGAATTTACAATAATGCTTATAGCTCAAAATTACATAGTATTAGGAATCGGTACCGATATTGGAAAAACTTTTTTGGTAGAAAATATTTGTCGAAATTTCCCAAAATTCTTTGCTATTAAACCGCTAATTTCTGGATTTGAGGATCAAGAAAATTCTGATAGCGGTAAAATTTTAAAATCACTTAATATTGAAATAAATAAAAAAAATCTTGATAATATTTCGCCTTGGAGGTTTGAAAAGCCTGTGTCGCCAAATTTTATAAGTAATATTGATTTTAATGAAATCATTGTTTTTTGTAAAAATAAAATTGAATATTGTAAGCAAAATAATTTGTCGCTTTTGATAGAGGGTGTTGGCGGGGTGATGAGTCAGATTAATAAAAAAAATAATTATTTAGATGTGGCAGAGATTTTGCAATTCCAAATTATTTTGGTGACTGCAAATTATTTAGGAGCGATTTCGCATACTTTAACTGCCATCAAGGCAATTGAGTTGCAAAATCTTAAAATTGCTAAAATCATAGCCAATAATCATTTGAATATGCCGGTTTCAATGAAAGAATTTATCGATTGTTTAAATGATTTTTGTAATTATGAAATAGAAAATATAGAAAAATTTTTAAAAAAACCTTGATTAAAATTTAAAATGTTTTTTACTTAAATAATAAAATTTAATAACAAATAAAATTATGACAAACATTATCAATTTTAACGATCCAAATAAAGAAATAACGCCAATGGAAAATATTTCTGTGCAAAAAGAAAATACCAAACAAGATTGGGAAAAAAAGGCAGAAATTCTGTGCGAAGCCTTGCCTTATATGCGTAAATTTGCTGGCGAAACTTTTGTTATTAAATTTGGTGGTTCAGCGATGGGTGGTTCTGATAATTTAAAAAATTTCGCTAAAAATGTAGTGTTATTGAAGCAGGTTGGAATTAATCCAGTTGTAGTTCATGGTGGCGGTCCACAAATTGGAAAAATGTTGGAAAAACTAAATATTAAATCAACTTTTGTTGATGGCTTAAGAGTTACCGATGCCGATACAATCGATGTTGTAGAAATGGTTTTGGCAGGATCAATTAATAAACAAATTGTCAAAGAGATTAATCAGGCATCTGGAAAGGCGATTGGCATATGTGGCAAAGACTCGAATTTTATTCGAGCCAAAAAAGCCACTAAAGTAAAAAAAGATCCAAATTCAAATATCGAAAAAATTTTGAATCTAGGTTTTGTTGGCGAGCCTTATCATGTTGACCCAGAATTTTTAAATATTTTTGAAGACACCGATATTATTCCAGTAATCGCCCCTATTGGCATTGGTGATAATGGTGAAACTTACAACATCAATGCTGATACTGTTGCTGGAGCTGTTGCCTCAGCGATTGGAGCAACAAAGTTAATAATGCTTTCGGATGTAAATGGCGTTTTACTTCCAAATGGCGAATTGGTGAGTCATTTAAATATTGCCACGGCTCGTCAAATGATTATTGACGGCATTATCACTGGAGGTATGATTCCAAAGGTTGAAACTTGCATTAATGCTATCGAAAATGGTGTTGGCAATGCTCATATTTTAAATGGAGCCATTGATAATATTCTATTGATGGAAATCTTCACCGAAAGTGGCGCTGGAACAATGTTTTTATAAAATAATCTTCGATATTTTATATTGTTTTAGTTTTAAGTCTTATCAAAGAGCTTTGAAACTTTCTCTATCCTAACTTCTTTCTATGCTTACCTTAAAATCCTGTGCTTTGTTTTAAATTTTAAGTAAAATTTTGGTAAAGTTCCCCTATGAATTTAATAATCTTATATGTTTTGAAACATACTATTTAAATTATTTGTTTATAAACCTAATAAAATTGAATTTAGATTAAAATTAAATATAAATAACCATAAATAACTATAAAATAATTTAAATAACCATATTAGAAAATTATTTAAACATATTTTATTCAATTTAATTTTATTTTTTATTTATGATTCAAGGGTGGTATAATCCAGAAGAAAACTCTCTTCAAGCATTAGTTCTTAAAGGGGTTGATGAAGTAAGAAAATATCTTGAAGAGCATCCAGAGGTGATAAATAATAAAGATTCTCAAGGATCTACTGCTTTACATTATGCTTCCCTGTTTGGAAAATTAGATATAGTGGAGTTGCTTATTAATAAAGGTGCTGATGTTGATTTGGATTGTGAATCTGGTCAAGATGCCTTTCATTTAGCTTGCAAATCTGCAAATTTAGAAATTGCAAAATTATTATTAAAAAATAATGCAAAAATAGACAAATGTGATAAAATTGGCGATTTCCCAATTCATGCTGCATGTTGTTGTGTTGATAGCGAAATTATAAATTTCTTAGTTGATAATGGTGCAAATGTTAATTCCAAAAATAATGAAGGCATAACACCAATTGTTTTAACGTTATTTAATGAAGATGAGTCAAATGGATTATCATGTTTAAATCTTTTGATTAAATTAGGCGCTGATCTAAATATTAAAAACACTAAAGGTTCCGATATATTTTTTATTTCCATTATGCTCAATAATAATTACTCCTTTGAGGTTTTAATGGATCCTGAAAAAAAATTAAAAAAAAATGAATTAGTAAATCATTTAATTAAAAGCTATGGTCAAAGGCAAATGACATTGATAAATTTTTGTTCAGATATTTCAATTCCCAAAGAATGTCCAAAAGATTTTTTGCAATTAATGATAAATTTGATTGATAAAAAATGTAAGTTAGAAGTGGACCCGGCTAATAAAATTCTTTCTTGTAATAACGGTTTAATATCAAATGGGGTTGAGAGATATAAAATATATAAGAATTTTTTTGATGTTGTTTTGGGCAATTATCTAGAAACTAAAAGCGATGAAGAAAAGTTAAAATATAAAAAAGATTTATTTTTAAAAATGCCAGATAAAACGCATAGTATGAAAATGGTTATGGTAAATGATGGGGTTCTTAAAAATTCTAGTAAAGAATTTTTAAGTAGAGCCAAAAAAATATTAAAAACCTCTTTAGAATTCTTGAATTCTTCAAAAAAACCACTTAAATCTTTTGAAAAAGATTTTTTAAAAAATGTCCATGATAGCGGAATTTTCATGGATAGTGAGCTATTGCAATTTGAACATATATATAGTGATTTAACCAATAAATCATTAGATTTTGATGTCAAAATTGTTGATAATATTTTAACGATTGAAGATGTGAGAATAGCAGAATTTTATGAAAAAATAAAAGAATTAAAAACAAATTATTTGGGTCATATTAAAAAAGATAGAAATTTACAAGATGAGATTGATAGATTAAAAAATGTTTCAACAAAAACACCTGAAATAAATGTAAAAATTGAAGAAAAAAGCCATGAACTTTCTTTGCTTCAACAAAAATCAGCTTCAATTAAATCATCACTAAAATCTATTGATGAAAAATATCAGTCAATCAAAGAAGGTTTTGCCATTAGCTCAAATACAGATATTGTAAAAAAAGATGAAGAATTGCTTATCGATAAGACTGTTTTTGATAATTATTTAAAAAATTTTGCAGTTAAAATACATAAGGAATCGCACGTCGAATTTGATTGCAAATCCAGCGAAATTTCTCAGGAAGATAAAGATAAAATTGGTGGAATGTTGACTGAATTTTATAAGTTAGAATCTCAAAAAGAGGCATTTGAAGCAAAATTATTTTTTAAAAACCCCGCCTTTACCAATAAATTTAGAGCCTTTGTTCAAGAAAAATATAGGCCTCAACTCAAGCAATTGGTCGAAGCAGAATTTAATGAAAAATTCTTAGAATTATCGGCTTTAATTAAATCTTCAAATGATTTAATTTCTGAAAAAATAATTGTGAATCAAGTGCAAACTGATCATATAGCTGAAGTTAGAAAAGAAACTGAAACTGAAACTTTAAAAATATCTAGGCGAGATGATATAAGAAGGGAAAGAGGTGTAATCTATCTTGCCGATCCTAAAAGCTTAGGCGCTTTGGAAGCTAAACAAGAGGATAAGAATTCAGAATCAGTTGACTTGGTTGAAGATAAATCACCCGCGACTTCGGTAAAGATTAATTATAATAGTGCAGAAATTGCCATTTTGAGAGATTTGTTTGCAATTAAAGTTTTAGATGAAAAATTGAAGTTGTCTGTTAAGGGTGAATCATTGAGTAAATTTGAAGATTTTTTAATAAATCTTTCTGAAGGAGGTTCGCTAGAAGTTGATAATATTCATGACAAATCCAAAGATGAGTTGAAGAAAATTTTTCATAAAAAACTCGATGATGAATTGATTAAAAATTTATTGCCAGATGGATCAAGTTTTGCCGATGAAAGAAAAATTAGAAGTTATTTATATGGAATAATTGCCTATAAAATTGGTGGCGAAGAAGGAAGGGAGCAATTTATAAAAAATTATTTAGAGTTTGAAAAGCATAATTTTGAACATGGCGATTATACTGGTTTTGCTCATGCTAGTGGGGCGAATAAAGAAACTCTTTTATCAATGATTGCTGTGGTCGATAAGTTGTTGGAAATAAACCGTAATTACCAAGAAGAAATATCGCAAATTACCGATTCAAAGCAAGATATTCCATCTCATCCGCTTCGTATTGAAAATTTCCATCGTCAATTATTGTTAAAAATACCAGAATTAAAAAAACCAGTTAAAACCGATGAGAAATATTTAGAGGATTTAATAAAATATTTTCAAGAATATGATGAGCCAGAAAAATTTCATAGTTCAAGCGAAAATTTAATTAAAGAAAGATTTAATCAATTAAAGCAAGAATTCATTGATTCTACTAAGTCAGAATTAGATTATGTTCTTCATAACAAAAATGAAAATTCAGCAATTATGGCTCAAGAATTTTCGAAAATTTTTGGCTTAAAAAATTCGCAAGATTTTGAGCAATTACAGCAAAAATTTAAAAAAGGTGGTGAAGAATTATTTGATGATAAAAAAATTAGAGATTATTTTTTAAATTTTTTAAAAGAGGAGGATTTTGTTAGACAAAGTCCGCTTACTGGAGCCAAAACTAAAAGTAAATTTGTAAAATTTAAAGAGTTTGTTGAACAAAATTTTAAAGAGCTTGAGGCAGAATATAGGTCAAAAGAGCAAATTAAAAGCGGTGGTGGCGCAAGGGGCTTGTAAAAAATTATTGTTTTAATCTGCCCCAAAATATTAAAGCAATTATGCTGGCAAAAGAGCCAAATAAGATGTAATAAAACATCGAAAATAAGCCATAATTTTTAATTAAAAAAGTTAATATCATAGGCGCAGTTCCACCAAAAATTGCTGCCGTAAAGCTATAGCTCATACCAACTCCAGAAGAACGAACTTGAATTGGAAAATTATTGACAATCATTTTCGGCATTGCTCCTTGGAAGGTTGCAAGTAATGCACCAGCACTAATAAAAGCCAGCCATAATTTAAGTTTTGAACCGCTGATTAATGCCATTAAAAATAAAGGAGTGAAAAGGGCGATTAATAAGGCGGAAATCATCAAAAAAGCCCAGTTTATGCTATTAGATGGCAAGGATT
>JBMSPZ010000062.1:0-8267 GCA_049423025.1 Rickettsiales bacterium | reverse complement strand
GAAAAAAATAAATTAGGAGTTTGGCAAAAAGAATTAGGATTTTATGCTAAATGTTTGGATAATTATTTTAAAGATGCTAATCATGAATTGCGTTTTTCCGAAGTTGAGGCAACACCAAAACAGCACACAGCTTATAATCGTTTAATGAAATTTAAGGATTATGCATCAGCTTATGGTTTAAATACCAATTCTCAAGATTCAGTTAATGATTGCATGGTAAATTTAGGTTCAGAAAGCGCAAGAAATAATCAGCGGGACTTATCTAATGTATATTATCGTGAATATTTATATAAAGGAATAGAATATACTGATTCAGGTCCTGGTGAATGCAAAAATCCTTCAGGTTGGGACTCTAATTTTAAGAAAAAATCATTTGGATATAGTGAAGAAAATCAAAAATATTATTTTCGAGGTTCGGCTGAGGCCCCAAATTATCAATGTGAAAGATTTTTAATAAAAGGTAGTCAGGATAAGTCTGGAATGGAAGCATTTGAATGCTGTAAAAAAAGAAGTATGGGTGCAATTTGTTTGGAAAGAAGAATTACCGGAAATTATAAATTTTGTTCAATGGATGATGGTGAATGTAGTATAAATTTAGGAAATTTGCAAAATCCTCAAGCTGCCCCAACCAAATATGATATTTCTGAAGCAGAGAGTGATCCAAGATTTATTTGTGCAAAAACTTATAATCATTGTCCTTTTGATCATAATTTGGCAGGAGGAACCGATTTTGCCCAACAATATCCAAAACGACCAAGTATTATAACAAATTTCTGTCAATATTTGAGGCATTGTGTAAAGAGAGTGCCATATTCAAGGGTTATTCCAACTGATCCTGATGGATTTTTTGTGGCTAGCACTTGCAATAATTTAATGGGTGATTCTCAATTTTTTTATGATGAAATTAATTTAAAATACTCGCCAATTAGATCTAGAAATTTTAGCGCTCCAATTGTTCAATGTATTAAAGAGTCGATTGAAAATAATTTTCTTCAAATTGCTGGAGATACTAAATGCTCAACTTCCGAATTTGTTTATGATCCAATCAAAAAGAAATGTGTTAGCGTGGTAGACCAAAATCTTTACAGCACTGATTATGCTTATGTTAAAGGCGATGTTCGTGGTATAACACTATTTCAAAAATTACAAAACCAATTTAGAAATATTATAAAAATTGTTTTGGTTCTTTCTGTAGTTATGTTTGGATATCAAATAATGTTTGCAGTTCCAGAAATGCATATTAACAAAAAGACTATCTCAGTATTTTTGGTAAAAATAGGATTGGTTTCGTTTTTTGCTCTTGGAAATGCTTGGCAAGGCTTATTTATCAATCAAATTCTGAATGTTTCAACTGAATTATCAAATATTACATTCTTGCCAAATGCTAAGAAAAAAGATGGTTGTCAATTCCCTAAAAAGAATTACCAATATATTGATAAGCTTCGCGCTCTTGAGTTGAATGATTTGCAACCCTATGTTAATTTGCCACCTCAATATCCACCTGGAAAAAATTATTTGAGAATTTGGGATACTTTGGATTGTAAATTAGTGCGGGCAATTGGCTACGGACCTAATGTCGACACCGCAAATATTGCCAAAATGATTTTTGCAGGCTTTATAACTGGTGGTGTGGGTATAGTTTTCTTCTTAGCATCATTTGCATTAGCCTTTATGTTATTATCGGTTGTATTTAGGGCGATACAAATTACCGTAATGTCATTGCTTGCGGTAATATTGTTAGTTTATATTTCGCCAATCACTATAACTTGTAGTTTATTTGAAAGAACAAAAGGTATTTTTGAAAATTGGTATAAACAATTGCTTGGCTACATATTCCAGCCTATGATTTTATTTGCCTATCTGGGTTTATTTATTACTGTAATAGATTCAGTCTTTATCGGTGATGCCTCTTTTAAAGCTATCCCAGATGGTAAATTTTTTGAGCTTCCAGAGCCAAATTGTTCTGGAGCAGAAAATACTAGTTTATTTTGTATTTTTAACTTTCCTAAATTTAAAAATTACACTGGTCTAGAATTTTTTGATCTTGCGATACCTATTTTAGTTGGATTGAATCCAGAAAAAATTAACACCATTCTTAAAGGCGCGATAATAATGTTTGTTATGTATAGCTTCATGGATAAGATAACTTTTGTTGCCAAAAAATTGGTTGGTGGTCAAGAATTGAGTGCCGATAAAGCTCCAAACATTATTGGTGTAGCCAAAAAGGCAATGAGAGCGGTTCAGAAGAGAGCTTTAAATCTCACCAAACGAACAGCTGGTCAAGTTGGAGGATTGGCTGCCAAAGGTGGTAGATTTGCATTAAGTAAAGGCAAGAGGGGTGATGCAACTCCAACCGATAGCAATAAGGACAATCCTAGTTCCGGAGGAAGCGATTCTAAGGATGATGCTAAGGGCGATGATTCAAAGGGCGACGATTCTAAATCTGGAGGTGATGATCCAAAGGGCGATGATAAGTAGGTTTTATATATTTATCGAGTACTAATTTAAATTTTCTTAAGCAAAGTTTTATTTTTTTAAGAAAAAGCTGGTATTTTTGATTTTCAATTGGGCGGGTGCAATACCAGAAAAAACAATATGTTCATAATTATTATTTTCCAAAAAATCTATGGTTTTCTGATAATTTGAGCGCTCGGAATCATCAAGAATTAGATAGCCTCCTGATTTTAGAGAGTCAAGGGATTGAAGTGTGCAAAGATGCCTTTTTAATGAATCAATTACAATAAAATCAAATTTTATATTATTTTTTTTAGAATAATCATTAGCGAAGTTTTCGTAATCAACATTATCGATGGCATTTTCAAGTAAAAAAATTTCAGAATTTTTGGCAATAAAATGATTATTGCAAGAATTAACTTTTCCTTGAATTTTTTCGCAAATTATTTCAAACCAAGATTTGTTGCTTTCAATAGCCACAACTTTGGAACAATTATTGTTATAAAAAATAGTTGAAGAACCAGATCCAAATTCAAAAACCTTATGTTCGCTTTTGAGGTGAAGTTTTAAAAACTCAATAGCCTCGAAGCTATACCAAGGAATGGCATTAAAATTTTCATCGACCGAAAAGCCAATTTTAGAGGAGTTAATCCAGCTGTTTTTGTAGAGATTGAATTGGTTTTTGATCATAGTAAAATAATTAAGTTGATTTAATTATTTTATTTACCAAAAACTACAGTACATCTTTTACTGAATAGGAAGTAATTTTTGCTATATTTATCTACAGCATAAACACTTTGTATGTTGGCATTTTTAATTGCCGAGATAACCGACTGATCACCAGATAATTTGATGGCAGTTTCGCCAATATAAGGAATGGTAAAGCCACCAAATAAATTGCGTGAACAGGATTCTCCTTTTTTAATTTCTGATAAGGAGGAGACGGTTATTTTTTCTAATTCATTAAAATCAGTATTATAGCTATAACATGATATGTTAAAAGCTAATAAAATAATTAAAAATATATTTTTTATATATAAATTCATTAAATCTAGTTAATTATATTAAATCTTAAATTATTGTCAACATAACATTTATCTTGCGATTTATAAAATTTTTGCAAATAAAGTTTTGAATTTTTGTTATTGATATATTTAATAAAAGCAGTTGTTACCTTTCCAAGGTCGGTGCTACTATTTTCAAGGCTGTAAACTGGCATAATCCATTTACGATTCAGGTTAAATTGCATATTACTTGCCTCTCTTAAATCAAGTCTAACTGGCTTTTTAATGTTGTCGGCTAAAAGAGAAAATTGAAAGTTTGGAGCAAATTTTAAATTACCAAATATTGAATTAGAATTGCTGGCATTGATAATTAATTCTTTACCAACTAAGTCAGGACGAAATATTTTTTCTGGCTTGAAAATTTTTAAAACCGTTGGTGGTAAAATGGTGATTGCAGAATTATTGAAGTTGATCATTGAAAAGAAACCTTGCGAATATTTTGAGGTAAATAAATATGGGGTGAGGGTAAAGTCTGATTCGTTGGAAAAAATAATATTAATAAGGTCTACCGCTTTATAATATCTTAAATCAACCAAAATATATTCGGCATCTTTTGGGGTGTTTTTTATTGAGTTAAAAATTTGCGAAACCACACTTTCATCGCTAAGTTTAGAAACTGAAGGCAATGAAATTGATTGTCTTCTTTTGATTTCTTTTGCTAGTAAGGGCTTGAATAATTGCTGTCTTTTATTTATTTCGTTTTCTGATTTAGAACAGTCAATTGCAAAATTATGATTGGCAATCCTATTTGAACATGATTGGACTACAACAATCAAAAATATGAATAATATCTTTTTTGCTAAAATCATCTTAAATTAAATTAGTTAATTCTTAAATTATAAATGCTGTTGGTGCTTTTTTAGTATCTTATAAATTTATTTTTTTTTCAATAAAAAAACTTTTGAATGGTTTGTTTATTTCATTTCATTAGATTATGAAACAAAATATTTTTTGTGAATAGATAATTAATATTTAAGGATTGCTTTTTTTGAGGGTGTTTTATTTTATCGCAAAATCCGTTGAAAGATTTTGCGATAATTATTATAATTTATTCGGCTAATTCAAGAACATCAACCGACTCTTTGCCTTTACGATTAGTTAAGGTAAAATGAACTTTTTGATTTTCGTTAAGTGTTTTTAAACCAGCTTTAATTACAGAACTAATGTGAACAAAAACATCTTTGTCACTGCCATCTGGCTTTATGAAGCCATAACCTTTAGTAGCATTAAACCATTTAACTTTTCCAGTAATTTTTTCCATGATATTTATTAATTTTAATTCAATGAAATAACAAAAAGTTATTTCTTCACTATCTAAAATACAAACTTAAATTCAAAAATAAATAATTATTTTACTTTTTATTAAAAAAATTTTTAAATTGATAAAAAATTAGCTGTAAAATATTTTTTTAAATAAATTTTTACCAAATTTTTTTAAGCTAAATGGTTTTTTTTGTCCAAATTCATTTTCGTATTTTTGAAATTTTTTTGGCTTTTTTGGATTTTTGTCGGATTGCTTTCTTTCATTTCTGCTTCCAAAAAACTTTTTATGCTCAGAGTTATTAATTTTTTTACCAATAATTGCATTAGGTAATTCAATAATTTTAAATCCTTTAAGATTAGAACAATCTTCGCGAGGAATTTGTTTATTTATTAAAGTTTCGATTAGTTTAATTTTTCTAAATTCTTCGGGTTCACAAATCGAAATCGCACAACCGCTTCTGCCAGCTCTAGCAGTTCTTCCGATGCGGTGAACATAATTTTCACTGTCCCGAGGTAGGTCGTAATTTATTACTAGAGTAATTTTAGAAATATCAATTCCTCGAGATGCTAAATCAGTTGCCACCATTATATTTACCGATTCATTGGCAAATGATTTGATGGCTTTGTCGCGGGCTGCTTGAGATTTATTGCCGTGCATCACTAGATTATTAAATCCACATTTTGCTAAGCGAGTAGATAATCTATTGGCATTATGTTTAGTTTGACAAAAAATCAAAACCGAACCCTCTTGATGATTCGACAATAAATAATGCAAAACGCTAAATTTTTGGTTTTTGCTGGTGGTTATAATTTTTTGGTCGATTTTGTCGACAGTGCTAGAAACTCTGGCGGTTTGAATTTTAGTTGGATTTTTTAAAATATCATTTGCCAAATCTTCGATTTTTTTAGCCATTGTTGCCGAAAACAGAAGTGTTTGTTTTTTATTTGGTAATAATTTTAATATTTTTTTAATATCCTCATAAAATCCCATATCCAGCATGCGGTCAGCTTCGTCAAGTATGAGGATTTTTACATCCGAATATTTAACATAATTTTGATTTGTTAAATCAATTAATCTTCCTGGAGTAGCTATTAAAACATCTAAACCTTTATGCAAATTATTAATTTGGTCGCGTTCGCCAACGCCTCCATAAATTGTGGCATATTTTAAATTAAATTTTTGACAATATGGCTTGATATTTTCAGCAATTTGCGTGGCTAATTCTCGGGTTGGTGCCAAAATTAACGAAGAAATATGAAGCGGTTTTTGTTGTGGCTGATTATCGATTAAAAGTTGAATTAAAGGAATGCAAAAAGCATCGGTTTTGCCGGTGCCTGTTTGGGAAATAGCAATTAGATCATTGCCATTTAAAATATTTGGAATTGCTTGTTCTTGAATTGGAGTTGGAGTTGAGTAACCTTTTTTTTCAAGAATATCAATAATCTTATTATTGATATTAAGCGCTGAAAAATTTGTCATAAATTATATTAAAAATATTAAAAAAATATTTTATAAAGGGCTAACGAAAAACAAACAAAATCGAGTAAAAAATAAAATATTCATTAAATTTTAATTAAAGCTAATGATAGGCTTTAGATAAGATAAATAGTGAATTGCAAAATAATCTTTATAAAATAACTTCCTAATTGTAGAATATTTAAAAATTTTAAGCAATAAAAAGATTTAGAAATAATGTTTAAAGAATATTTTGAAAAAATAAATGCACTAAAAAAACAAAATTTATACCGAAATTTAGTAAATTCAGATTCAATTGATTCTACTAAAATCAAATATAATTTAAAAAAGGTTATTTCCTTTGCATCCAATGATTACATGGGTTTAACTCAAAGCAATATTTTAAAAAAAACCGCAATATCGGCTATAAAAAAATATGGTGTTGGTGCGGGTGCATCTCGCTTTGTTTCTGGCAATAATCAGCTTTATTCCAAGTTAGAAAAATTAATTGCCAAATTTTATCAATTACCAAAAGCGGTAGTTTTTTCTTCGGGATATATGACGGCAATCGGCGTTGTTAAGGCATTGGCTGGGAAAGATGATATTATCATTGCTGATAAATTAATTCACGCATGTTTTATTGATGGAGCCAAAATTTCGCAAGCCAAATTTTGCCGATTCCAGCATAATTCAGTAAAACATTGCAAACAAATATTGCAAGAAAATCGTGAATCTCATTTAAATTGCTTGATAATCATTGAGTCGGTTTATTCAATGGATGGTGATTGTCCAAATTTTGATGACTTTATTAAATTGGCTGAAGAATATCGAGCAATTTTAATAATTGATAATGCTCATGGTTTAGAACATAAATTTTCTTCAAGTCCAAATTTATTAATTATGGGAACCTTATCAAAAACAATCGGTTCTTTTGGTGGTTTTATAGCTGGAAATGAAATATTGATTGAAAATATTGTTCAATTTTCGCGTTCATTAATTTATTCAACAGCTCTTCCTCCAGCAATTTTAGCCAGTGCAATTCGGTCATTTCAATTTTTACAAAAAACCAAAAACTCCACTAAAGCCATAAGTAATGCGCAATATTTTTGTGAATTAATGGGGCTAAAAAAACCAGATTCGCAAATCGTAAAAATCATTATTGGAGATAATGACAAGCTATTAAAAATTCAAAAGGAAATTTTAAAAAAAGGTTTTTTAGTTTCGGCAATAAGGTCACCAACAGTAATGATTAAAAGCGAAAGATTGAGAATTTCTTTTCAAAGTGAGCATCAAAAAAGCCAAATTGAAAAACTCGCCAAGGTTATAAAAAAAATATTTGCCGATTTTAAGATTGATATTTCTTAAGTTTTTTATAGGTTATAACCATAACAATAATTATTGCCGTAATTACAATTAAAGAAATGGTGATTTGTCGCAGGTAAGTGAAAATTAAATCTTGATTTTCACCGATAAAATATCCAAAGAATGCTAAAATACTAGTCCAAATTGTAGCTCCTAGGCTAGTGTAAAAGAAAAACAACTTAAAATTCATTTTAGCAAGACCTGCAGGGAGAGAAATAAAATGTCGAAATCCCGGAAGTAATCTTCCCATAAAAACTGAAATATTTCCATAGTTTTTAAAAAATACTTCAATATTTTCGATGGTTTGAGGTTTAATAAAAAAATATTTGCCAATTTTTAAAATAATTTTTCTTCCCAAGAAAAATGCTAAATAATAACTAAAAATCGCACCAGCTACATTGCCGATAATGCCAAAAAAACTGACCAAATAAATATTTAGCGAGCCTTTTGAGCTGGCAATACCTGCGGGAATCATAATAATTTCGCTTGGTATTGGAAATAAGGTGCTTTCTAAAAACATGCCAATAATCATTAATAATAAAATATAAAAAAAAAATAAATTTTCTTTAAAATTAAGAATTTTAAATATTTTTCTAAACATTACGATTTATTTGGAATTAATTATTTCTGAATATAGTTTAATATATTTTTTAGAAATTATTTCATAT
>JBMSPZ010000061.1:0-8449 GCA_049423025.1 Rickettsiales bacterium | reverse complement strand
GGACGATTTGCCACATCCATTTTTGCCAGTTATAACGATTGCACTTGAAGTGCTTACAGATAATGCTAGGTTTTGAAATACGAATTTCTCACCCCTAAAAAAACTCAAATTATCAATTGTTAACATGGAAAAAAAATATGTCAGAGTTAAAGTTATATGAATATAGCACAACCAAAAATCCAAAATATTTAGTTTTTTTGTTGCACGGCTATGGTGCCAATGCAGAAAATCTTATAGATTTAGCTTTTGAATTTCAACCTATAATTAACGATGCACATTTTATTGCTCCAAATGCAATAGAAGCTTTTGAAGGAGGTTTTCCTGATTGCTATCAATGGTTTTCATTGTATGTGGGGTTGCAAAGAAGTGCGTTGGAAGTTTTGGCGCCAAAAATTCAAAATGCTAATAAAATATTGAAAGATTTAATTGAAAGTCAGTTAAAAAGATTCAATTTAGGATATGAAAATTTAATCTTAGCAGGCTTTTCGCAAGGCAGTATGATGGCAATTTATCAAGGGCTGATAATGCCAAAAAAAATTGCTGGAGTCATAAGTTTTTCAGGAAAAGTGGTTGAACCTTTTTTGGCGGGTGACGAAATTATTTCAAAACCAAATATTTGTTTAATTCACGGTACTCACGATTCGGTTTTGCCTTTTGAAAATTTTAACGAAGCGCAAAAAATATTTCATAATCATCAAATTCCATTTGAGGCTCATAAAATTGACAATATGGATCATACCATCGACAATAGAGCTGTTGAAATTGCGCAAAATTTTTTGAAAAAAATCTTGCCTTTGGCTTAAATTTTTAGATTGCATCATAAAATTTTACGATTAAAATCTATAAGTATATATATTTTCACTAAAATTAATTTTTTTTAAAAATGGCTAGAATTACCGTTGAAGATTGCGTTAAAGTTGTAAAAAATCGTTTTGAATTATGTTTAATCGCAAGTAACCGTGCTAAGGCTATCTTGTCTGGTGCCAATACTTCGCTTGATCGTAAAGAAAAACCATCAGTTATTGCTCTTCGTGAAATTGCCAGCGATTTAGTTGATGTTGACAATATCCGCAAAAATATTATTTCAGCTATTAAAAATAAAGGTGCAGTTGAAAATGTTGTTGATGATAGTCCATCTGACGAAGATATTATCGAGGCTATTACCGATGAACAAGAATCAAATTTAATTCATCAAGAAGAGGGTTACGAAACTGAAAATGTTGAAATTAAAGACTAGCTCTTATTTCATTTTGGTTACCAACTTAAACCCATTTTATGATTTCAGCACCAGAGCTTATAGCAAAAATCAAATCATATCACCCAAATAGCAATTCATCTTTAGTTCAAAAAGCTTATATTATAGCCAAAGAAGCTCATGGTTCGCAAAAAAGATATTCTGGAGAATCGTATTTTTCTCATCCCTTGGCAGTTGCCGAAATTATTACGGATTTAAAATTAGATGATCAATCAGTTATTACAGCTTTATTGCATGATGTGGTTGAAGATACGGAAGTAAAGTTAAATGAAATTGAGGAGATTTTTGGTGATGAAATTGCCAGATTAGTTGATGGCGTAACCAAATTGGGTAAAATTGATGTTAGTTTTAAATCGGAAAATGAAAGATTGGCAGAAAATTTTCGAAAACTTGCAATGGCAATGTCCCAAGATATAAGGGTTTTGCTGGTTAAATTGGCGGACAGGCTTCATAATATGCGAACTTTGCAATTTGTGCCATCTCGTGAAAAGCGCTTAAAAAAAGCTCATGAAAGTCTGGAAATTTATGCTCCGCTTGCCGGAAGAATAGGTCTTCATAAAATCAAAGATGAAATTCAAGAGTTGGCATTTGAAATTATCGATCCAAAGGCCCGCCTTCAAATTATTGAAAAATTATCCGAAATTAAGGAAAAAAATAAGGATTTAATCGCCAAAATACTTTTTCAACTTGAAGAAATTTTTAATCAAGAAAATTTTCCATGCAAAATCGAGGGAAGAGAAAAAAAACTTTATTCGATTTGGTCAAAAATGAAGCGCCAAAATATTGGCTTTCACAATTTGCACGATATTATGGGAATAAGAATAATTGTAGAAAATATTGGCGAATGTTATCGTGCGCTTGGGGTGGTCAATTCAAATTTTAATATGATTCCAGGAACATTTAAGGATTATATTTCTACCCCAAAAGAAAATGGCTATCAATCTCTCCATTTAGCTATTCTTGGACCTTTGAATAAAAAAATTGAAATTCAAATTCGTGATAAAATGATGCACGAAGTTTCAGAGTTAGGAGTTGCAGCACACTGGAATTATAAAGAAAAAATTAATAAAAAAACCAAAAATAAAATTAAAGCGGTTGGCGATGAGCAAAATCAATATCGTTGGATTCGGGAGCTTATAAATTTATTTGAAAATTCTGAAAGTCCAAGCGAAGTTCTAAAAAACAATAAACTCTCAATGCAAAATGATGAAGTTTTTTGTTTTTCGCCAAATGGCGATATTTTTAATTTACCAGTTGGGGCAACGGTTTTAGATTTTGCCTTTGCGGTGCATTCGCAAATTGGCAATTCATGTGTTTCTTCAAAGGTTAATGGGGCAATTGCTCCACTGCGTCAACGCCTCGAAAATGGTGATCAAGTTGAAATTTTAACTGCAAAAAATTCTAAACCATCGCCAAATTGGCTTCAATTTGTGGTTACTTCAAAGGCTAAAACTGCAATTAGAAATTTCATAAGAAATGAAAAATATAATGAATATTCAACTTTAGGCAAAGCCATAATTCAAAAATATTTTAATGCAAAAAATGTCGAATTTACCGAGCAAATTTTGGAAAAAGCTTTGCCTAAATTTGGTAAAAAAAATATCAATGATTTATGTTTTCGTATTGCAGATGGCACAATTTCAAGGCATGATGTTTTTAAAGCCATTTATCCAGATTACGAAATTGAACAAAAAAATTTAAAAATTTCTCAAAAAAATTTAGAAAAATCAAAAAATACCCATCATTTTTTACCAATTGATGGCTTGGTTGATGGAATGGCAATTAAATTTGCGGGTTGTTGTTCGCCAATCCCTGGAGACCAAATTGTTGGCATTATTAATACTGGAACTGGGGTTACTATTCATAATCAATTTTGTAGTAATTTAAAAAATTTGGCTTTAAATCCAGCACGGGTTTTGGATGTGTGTTGGAAAGATAATGAAAAAATCGGACAAGCTTTTATTTGTCAAATTCGCGTTGTTGTTGAAAATAAAAGCGGTGCATTGGCCGATATTACTAATGTTATTGCAAAGAAAAAAATTAATATTGGTCATATTAAAACCACCAATCGAAGTGCCGATATATTTGAAGTGGTTATTAATATTGAGGTCAAAAATGTTGAGCATTTAGAAGAGGTTATGACTTCACTGAGAATGTCGAAAAAAACTATTGAAGTACAAAGAGTTGTAGGGGGTTACTATGAATAATTACTCACTAAACTTACTTTCAAAAATTACCAAAATTAATGAAGAATTGTTCGCTAAAAATATTCAGGTGGCTATAGCAGAGTCTTGCACGGGTGGTTTATTATCTGGATTATTTACTGAAATTTCTGGCTCTTCAAAGATTTTTGATAGAGGTTTTGTGGTATATAGCAATCAAAGCAAAATTGATATTTTAGGTGTTGATGAAAATTTAATTAAAAATTATGGGGCGGTGAGTTCTGTGGTTTGTCAGTCGATGATTAAAGGGTCTCTTGAAAAATCTAATGCAAAACTTGCAATTGCAATTACGGGTATTGCGGGTCCAATTGGCGATACTGTTAATAAAAAAGTCGGTAATGTTTTTATTGGGGTTGGTAATTCACAAAATCATGAGGTTTTAGAATTTAATTTTACTGGCAATCGCCAAAAAATCCGAAATTTATCAATTGAAAATGCTTTAGAAATTTTACAAAATTTTATAAAAAAATATTATTAAATGATTATTCTAGGAATTGAAACATCTTGCGATGAAAGCGCAGTTGCCATCATCGATGACCACAAAAATATTTTAGCAAATGTAATTTATTCACAAATTGATTTGCATAAAATTTATGGTGGAGTTATACCAGAATTGTCGGCGCGCTCGCATCTTGAGGTAATCGATAAATTAATTTTGCAAGCCTTGAGTCAAGCCAAATTAAAATTTAGCGATATTGATGCTTTTTGTGCAACTTATGGACCAGGTTTAATTGGTGGGCTAATCGTTGGTCTCACTTGTGCCAAGGCTTTAAGTGCCATTAATCAAAAGCCTTTTTTAGCCATTAATCACCTCGAAGGTCATGCTTTAACTGTTCGATTAACTGATAATATCGAGTTCCCATTTTTATTGTTGCTGGTATCGGGTGGGCATTCGCAAATTTTAATTACTAAGGATTTAGGTTCTTACATCAAAATTGGCGAAACTATTGATGATTCGTTCGGAGAAGCCTTTGATAAAGTAGCTCAAATGCTTGGTTTGGAATATCCCGGTGGTCCAAAAATTGAAAAATTAGCTATGAATGGCGATGAACTCAAATATAAATTTCCACGACCATTAATTGATAGCAAAAATCATGATCATTTATTTGATTTTTCGCTTTCGGGCTTAAAAACCGCGGTAAAAAGGGAAATTGAAAAAATAACAGGTGAAAGTTTTCATGTAAATTCTCATCAAAAAATTAGTGAAAAAATTAAAGCAGATATTTGCGCATCATTTCAATTTACGATTGTGGAAATTTTGATGAATCGACTCAAAAATGTTATTGAATTAAATTCTGAAATTAAAAATTTGCCAATTAAAAATTTAGTTATTGCTGGAGGAGTTTCTGCTAATCAATATATCGTTGCAAAATTACAAAATTTTGCCCATAAATATTGTTTAAATCTAGTTTCGCCACCATTAAAATTATGCACCGATAATGCCGTTATGATTGCCTATGTTGGGCTAGAAAAAATGTTAAGAAAAGAGTTTGATTCTTTAATTACGACCCCAGCCTCTAGAATATCCTAAGTCATTATTTTTACTTATTAATAAATCGCAAAATGATAATGAAAATTTTCTACTTCCTAAAGGAAATTTATTATTAGAATAATTTACATTTTTAACATGCAAATATTCATCATTTATAGAAAATCCAAAGCTTTTAGGTTTTTGATCTTTATAGCTAGTATCACCATTAAAAGATTCCTTATTCATATCTTGGCTCCTATTTTTATCTTGGTGTGGCGGCATATGGCTACATTCTGGATTTCTTGATGGTGATGGTTTTTGAGATGGTAAATGAGATGCAAATAAAATTATACCAACTCCAGGAATAAAAAAAATAGAAAACCCAGTTTGACCAAAATGAGCTGAAGCAGGACGAGAAGAATTCGAGGCTGAGTCAAAATGAGCTGAAGCAGGACGAGAAGAATTCCAGGCTGAACCAAAATAAGCTGAAGAAGAGCTAGAAGAATTCGAGGCTGGGTCAAAAAAGGTTGAAGCAGGGCGAGTGGTTCTTTGAGGCAAGGGTTGTCCTTCAAAATCTTTTGACTCTAAACGCTTAATTTCTCTAGAAAATTTATCTCTATCAAAAGCACTACTTGAAAGTTGACCACTAACGGTTATAG
The DNA here is from genome assembly GCA_049423025.1 of Rickettsiales bacterium. Classification (GTDB taxonomy): domain Bacteria; phylum Pseudomonadota; class Alphaproteobacteria; order Rickettsiales; family UBA1997; genus CAILUF01. The sequence goes on along the minus strand of JBMSPZ010000061.1, from coordinate 2,842 downwards.
CTTCCTCTTTAACTTTTGTTAAATGATAATATGCTTCGTTTATTTTTTTAATCTTCTCCTCGCCATCGATTCTACCTTTGTCGGGGTGGTTCTTACGAGATTCTTGATAATATTTTTTCTTAATAAGTTTCTCGCACTCATCAAACTCCGCTCTAGTTTTACAATTTTTATATTGTGATTCAAAATTTTCGTCTAAACCAAGGGTTTCGAGCGACTCTCTTAAAGCACTTTTTTGGGTCTCTGGGGTCATAAAAAAATTAGTTAAAATTAATAATAATGTTAAAATTTAAATTTTCCTTTTATAAAAGTAAATATTTTTTTTGTTTTAAAAAATTACAAAAATATTTTAGTAAAATTTATATTTATAATTCACTTGATTAAAATTAATTTTTTTAAAATGATATTTTAAAAAAAATGACCGAAAAATATTTTATTTCATATTTAAGAAAGGACGATTATCAAAAATTTTGGAGCGGTTACAATGCCCATCGCAAAGTTGATATATTGTTTGTTAATGCTAAAATTGAAGAACAAGACAAATTGTTATTGTCAAACAACAATGATGGCAATAAAAAAATTTATTTAGATTTTTCCCAATTAACCGAATTTAAACCTAAGATTCTGCTAATAAGCATTGAAACCGATAATGATTTTAGTAAAAATTTCATCGAAACAAATTTAAAAAATTATAAACAAAATTTTCAAAATTCAGCTATTATTCGTATTAATAATTATCGCAATATAATCAATAATCTGGATAATATTTTTACCAAATATGAAAATGTATTTGAAATAATGGCTCATTTATTTGCGGTTGGAGCGGTAGGAGAGTTCAATTTTATTGATAATGAGCTAAATATTTTACAATTTCCAATTGCCGATATTTTTGTAGAAGCAAAATTTAAAATAGAAAATATTGGCAATAGAATTAAGAAAAATATAAACGATTTTGCTGATTTTGTTCGCAACAATAAATTGCAGGAGCATTTGAATTTGAAGGATTTAGAAATCATGCTTCAAAATGATTATTTTAATAATAAGAACCAAAATAATTATATTGAAAATTATTTTAGCGACTCAAATTATATCATAAAAAATCAATTAAAAAATCCAGCAAATTTTCAAGTTATTTTACAAGAAATTATAGATTATGTTCGTCATCAAAATTCAATGGATGGTTATATCATTCAAGTTTTTTTAAAATATAATTTATTGGCTAGCGAATTTCAAAATAAAATTAATGCTAGCGATTTGTCAAATGTAGCCACTAAAATCAAAATATTAGTTTCAATTTATTGCAAAACCTCTGACAATATTATGTCAAATATTAATAGTGCTTTTTTACAATGTATTAATCAGGTAAATCAAGCATCAATTCCTGAATTTTTAATAATGTTTTTTGCAGAAAATATAATTTTGTCGGAAATGAAAGTGAGTTTTCGAAAATTCATTTATGAAAATATGGAGCAGTTAAATAAATCCATTGATTTAGGAAGGGTTTTAAATAAAAATGGTCGGGTAGTTTATAAAAATTTTTATTATGATGATGAATGTGATTTTGCCTTCACCAAAGACTCAGTTGTAGCCTATTTTAATAATTTAGACAAGGATTTTTTGAAAGAATATTTATATGCTAAAATTCCATCATTAAATCCATTAAATTTAATATTTAAGAAATATTTCGTTAACGATATTATAGTTAATTCTAATAGTTTTATAGTAATTGCTTTAGCAAATTATATTGCCACTAAATTTGATGATATAGAAAAAAATCGTTTGCGGGATTTTATTTCACCAAAAATATTTTCTTCAAGTTTTAATTTAGAAAATCCAGATAAGGTTAAGGCTTTAAAATCACTTTTGCCAATTGAAGTTCAGCAAAAAATAAATCAAAATTAATAATTTTTATTGGTGAGATTCGTTGTTAATAAATTCTTTCATTACCTCTGAATTGATGTCGCGAAAAGCATTGAGAGCGCTAGAAATTTCTTCACTTCCAACTCCAACGCTAGAGAGGGCGGCATGACTAAGTTGTAATCCAGTTTCTACATTTTTGGCAACAACAAAGCTGGCGCCAACTTTTTTTAAACGATCAGCATTAACAATGTTTTCTGATTTTGTGATAACTGCAACCGAAGGGAAGTTTTCATGGATAAATCTGGTAATTTTCATGCAGGCAAATTCATCTTCAATAGCAATAACCACTGATTCAGCTCTTTCAACCCCAATATGACGCAAAATATCAATATTTAGGGCATCGCCATAATAAATATTGAAGCCTTTAAATCTTTGTGAGGTTACGGTGCGGTGATTATTTTCTAAAATTAAGTAATTAATATTTTTCTTTTTTAAAATATAAGAAACAATTCTGCCAACCCTTGAAAATCCTATGACAATAATATGTTTTGAAATATTGCCAATTTCTGATTTTAACTTATTATCTTGTAAAACTTCTTTTGTATATAAATAGGATTTGGTTTTTCTTCCGATGCCCGCCAATATTGGAGTTAATGCCATGGTAAAGGTCACGGTTGTCATTAAAAATTGTGAGAGTGAACTTGGAATAAAGCCAAGTTGAACGGCAATTAAAAACACTACAAAAGAAAATTCTCCGCCTTGAGATAATAAAAGACCGGTATGAATTGATGGTGCAATTGGAAATTTGAAAAATCGACCCAAGGCAATGATAATAATTGATTTAATTGCAATAATGGCAAAAGAAATCATCACAATATAATGGAAGCTACTGATTAATAAGTTGAAATCGAAGGACATGCCAATAGTCATAAAAAATAACCCAAGCAATAATGATTTAATTGATGATATTTCTTCTTAAATTCTA